>DASSXE010000299.1:0-5719 GCA_035704125.1 Arthrobacter sp. | reverse complement strand
TCCCTCAACGTCATGGGCGACAAAATCCGCTCCAAAAACCACGTCACCGGCTACGGCGTCCCCGTGGTGCCCGGCATCGCCGAACCCGGCATGAGCGACGCGCAACTGGTCGAGGCCGCGGCCGGCGTCGGCTACCCGCTGCTGATCAAGCCCTCCGCCGGCGGCGGCGGGAAGGGGATGCACGTCGTCGAACGCCCCGAGGGCCTCGAAGCCACCCTGGCCATCGCCCGCCGGGTCGCGGCCAGCGCCTTCGGCGACGACACCCTGTTCCTCGAACGGCTCGTCAGCACGCCCCGGCACATCGAGGTCCAGGTCCTCGCCGACAACCACGGCAACGTCATCCACCTGGGCGAGCGCGAGTGCTCGCTGCAGCGGCGCCACCAGAAGGTCATCGAGGAAGCACCCTCCCCGCTGCTGGAGTCCCTCCCCGACGGCGCCGCTATCCGGGCCCGGATCGGCGAGGCCGCCTGCAACACCGCGCGCAGCGTCAACTACTCCGGCGCCGGCACCGTGGAATTCCTGGTCTCGGACAACGCGCCGGACGAGTTCTTCTTCATGGAAATGAACACGCGCCTGCAGGTTGAGCACCCGGTGACCGAGATGGTCACCGGCATCGACCTGGTCGAATGGCAGGTCCGGATCGCCGCCGGCGAGGAACTCACCGTCCGCCAGGACGACGTCGTCCTCACCGGCCACTCGGTGGAGGCCCGCGTCTACGCCGAGGTCCCGGCGAAGAACTTCCTGCCGTCCATCGGACAGGTGGTCCTGCTGGACGAACTGCCGGACGCTGCGGACGGCAAGATCCGGGTCGACTCGGCCCTGCTGGAGGGCCTCCAAATCTCCAGCAGCTACGACCCCATGATTTCCAAGGTCATCGCCTGGGGGGAGGACCGGGCGGAGGCGTTGGACACCCTCGACCGGGCGCTCGCCGGCTACACGGCTCTGGGCATCGACACCAACGTCGAATACCTGCGGCTGCTGATCAACGACGCCGACGTCCGCGCGGGTCGGCTCGACACCGGCCTGATCGAACGCAAGATGCCCGAATTCACCTTCCGGCATGCGGACGACTTCGAGGTGGCCGCGGCCGCCGTCTTCGCCGCTGCGATGCACGAGCGTGAAACGCAGGACGCCGGGGCAAGTCCTTGGCACCTCCGCGGCGGGTGGCGGCTCGGTGCAGCTGCGCCGCTGCGGATCAGCCTGGGCATGCCCGACGGCGGTATCGCCACGGTTGACGTGTTCGGTTCGCTGGCGCAAGGGACGGCAGCCGTGGCAGTCAACGGCGGCCCGCGGCAACCGGCCTCGATGGGCTCCGACAGGCGTGGCCACGCGGAGTGGACCCTGGGCGGCGAATCCCGCACCTACGCCCTCGTGCCGGTCCACCGCGGATCCGTACCCCCGGGCCCCGGGAACCCGATGCCCACGGAAATCTTCCTCGGCAACGGGGGCTGGTCCTGCCGGCTGGAGGTGCTCACCCGGGAGGCCAGGCTCGCCCGTGTGCTGGCCGCCGTCGAACGCGAGGAAGGCGCCGCGGACCCGGCGGTGCGCTCGCCGATGCCCGGCACCGTTGTCTCTGTCTCGGTCAGCAACGGCGACATTGTGGAAGCCGGCCAGGTCCTGCTCTCGGTGGAGGCCATGAAGATGGAGCACCAGCTCGTGGCGCCCCTGGACGGCACCGTCCACATCAGCGCCGCCACCGGAGACCTCGTCAAGGCAGACCAGGTCCTGGCCACCGTCCACCCCGCCGTTCCGGACGAACCCTCCAAAGCCGAAGACACCATCGAAGAAGCCGTCATCGCCATGGGCGCGGCGGACTAGTAACCCTCAGCATCACCACCCGATTACAGCCACACCAGACACAGGAGTCACCCCCATGCCAGATTTTGAACTCAGCGAGGACTACCAGGACCTCAGCAACACCGTCCGCGAATTCGCAGACCAGGTGGTGGCCCCGGTCTCCGCCAAGCACGACGAGGAGCACAGCTTCCCGTACGAGGTCGTCTCCCAGATGGCGGACATGGGCCTCTTCGGCCTGCCGTTCCCGGAAGAGTTCGGCGGCATGGGCGGGGACTACTTCGCGCTAGCCCTGGCCCTCGAGCAGCTCGGCCGGGTGGACCAGTCGGTCGCCATCACCCTCGAGGCCGGCGTCTCACTCGGCGCTATGCCGATCCACCGCTTCGGCACTGACGCGCAGAAGCAGGAATGGCTGCCGCTGCTGGCCTCCGGCAAGGCGCTCGCGGGCTTCGGCCTGACCGAGCCGGAAGCCGGCTCCGACGCCGGCGGCACCAAGACCGCCGCACGCCTCGAAGGCGGGGAATGGGTCATCAACGGCAACAAGGAGTTCATCACCAACTCCGGCACGGACATCACCAAGCTCGTCACCGTCACCGCGGTGACCGGCCAGCAGGAACGTCCCGACGGCAGCATCAAAAAGGAAATCTCCACCATCCTGGTGCCCACCAGCACGCCCGGCTTCACCGCGGAGAAGGCCTACAACAAGGTCGGCTGGAACGCCTCCGACACCCACCCGCTGACCCTCGACAACGTCCACGTCCCGGAGGCAAACCTGCTCGGCACCCGGGGCCGCGGCTACGCGAACTTCCTCTCCATCCTCGATGAGGGCCGGATCGCCATCGCCGCCCTCGCCGTCGGCGCCGCCCAGGGCTGCGTGGACCATGCCGTGAAATACGCCAAGGAGCGCAGCGCCTTCGGGCAGAACATCGGCAAGTACCAGGCCATCGCGTTCAAGATCGCGCGGATGGAAGCACGCGCCCACACGGCCCGGCTGGCCTACTACGACGCGGCCGCCCGGATGCTCGCCGGAAAGCCGTTCAAGACGCAGGCCGCCATCGCTAAGATGGTCGCAGGCGAGGCAGCCATGGACAACGCGCGGGACGCCACCCAGGTGTTCGGCGGCTATGGCTTCATCAACGAATTCACCGTGGCACGCCACTACCGCGACTCCAAGATCCTCGAAGTCGGCGAGGGCACCACGGAGGTCCAGCTGATGCTGATCGCCCGCGAACTGGGACTGTAGCCGGCCGGAAGGATCACTGATGATCAACAAAGTTGTTGCCAGCGCCGCCGACGCCGTCGCGGACATCCGCGACGGCGCCTCCCTTGCCGTCGGCGGTTTCGGGCTCTGCGGCATTCCGGTGGCCCTGATCGACGCCCTGCACAAGAGCGGCGCGACGGACCTGGAAACCGTGAGCAACAACTGCGGCGTGGACGACTGGGGACTCGGCATCCTGCTCAAGGACGGCCGGATCCGCCGCACCATCAGTTCCTATGTCGGAGAGAACAAGGAATTCGCCCGGCAGTACCTCGCCGGCGAACTCGAGGTGGTCCTCACCCCGCAGGGCACGCTGGCCGAGAAGCTGCGTGCCGGCGGGGCTGGCATCCCCGCGTTCTACACGCCCGCCGGCGTCGGCACCCAGGTTTCCGACGGCGGGCTGCCGCAAAAGTACGACGCCGACGGCAACGTCGCGGTCGCCTCCGCGGCCAAGGAGGTCCGCAGCTTCCACGGCACCGACTACGTGCTGGAGGAAGCACTCACCCCCGACTTCGGGCTGGTGCACGCCTGGAAAGGTGACCGGCACGGCAACCTCGTTTTCCACGCCACCGCGATGAACTTCAATCCGCTCTGCGCCATGGCCGGGAAGATCACCATCGCCGAGGTCGAGGAACTCGTGGAACCGGGGGAGCTGGACCCGGAACACATCCACGTGCCCGGCATCTTCGTCCAACGCGTGGTCCTGGCGCCGGAGGCGGAGAAACGCATCGAAAAACGCACCGTCGCGGTCAGCGCCGGCGCCGCCGGCACCCCTAAACCGGCACCCGGACAGGCAGGAGCATAGCCGTGGAAGCGAACAAGGCCCAGGACGTCCCTCCCCGCCCCGAGGCGGTCCGGCACGAATACCGGCGCTCCGCCGTCGAACACACCGTCGGCGCCCAGGGCAAAGGCTGGACGCGCAACGAGCTGGCCGCCCGGGTGGCGCAGGAGCTGCAGAACGGCCAGTACGTCAACCTCGGCATCGGGATGCCCACGCTGATCCCCAACTACATTCCGGCCGGCGTCGAGGTGGTGCTCCACTCGGAGAACGGCATCCTCGGCGTCGGGCCCTACCCGGCGGAGGACCAGGTGGACCCGGACCTGATCAATGCCGGCAAGGAAACGGTCACGGTCAACAAGGGCGCCGCGTTCTTCGACTCGGCCGCCTCCTTCGGCATGATCCGCGGCGGCCACGTCGACGTCGCCGTGCTCGGCGCCATGGAAGTGGCGCAGAACGGCGACCTCGCCAACTGGATGATCCCCGGCAAGATGGTCAAGGGTATGGGCGGGGCGATGGACCTGGTCTTCGGCGCCAAGAAGGTGATCGTCATGATGGAGCACGTGGACCGCAACGGTAACCCCAAGATCGTCGAGCACTGCACCCTGCCGCTGACCGGGAAAGGCTGCGTCGACCGGATCATCACCGACCTCGCCGTCATCGACGTCGTCACCGACGGAGGCAAATCCCGGCTGGTGCTGCGGGAACTCGCGCCGGACGTCACCGTGGACGACGTGGCCGCGGCCACCGGCGCCGAACTTTTCGAGGAAGACCAGGAACTCACCGTATGACAACGTCCCAGACCCCCGGTGCCGGCGGCGGCCGCCGGGTCATCGAACAACGCGGCCTCTACTTCGACGAACTCGAGGAAGGCGTGGTCTACGCCCACCGGCCCGGCCGGACCGTGACCGAGACGGACAACGTCCTGTTCACCACCATGACCATGAACACCCAGGCGCTGCACCTGGACGCGGCCTGGAGCGCCGGGCAGCCGTTCGGCCAGCGGCTGATGAACTCCATGTTCACCCTCGCCACCCTGGTGGGCCAGTCCGTCCCGCAGCTGACCCAGGGCACCATCATCGCGCAGCTGGGACTGACCGACGTGTCCTTCCCGCACCCGCTTTACCACGGCGACACGCTCTACACGGAGACGGTGGTGACCGGCAAGCGGCTCTCCTCCTCCCGGCCGGGCCAGGGCATCGCCACCATGCAGCACACCGGCCGGAACCAGGACGGCACCGTCGTGGCGATGGCGACCCGCAGCTGCCTGATGTGGACGCGCGAGGCACACGCGGCGCAGGACACTGCGTCCCGGGACGCCGGAAAGGGGACAATCGGAGTATGACTTTCCTGATGGGCCCCGCCCTTCTGTTCTGCCCCGCCGACCGGCCCGAGCGCTACCAGAAGGCCGCCGAACGCGCCGACACCGTGATCATCGACCTCGAGGACGCCGTGGCCCCGGCCGACAAGCAGCGCGCCCGCGGCGCGATCCTGGCCCAGCTCGGCGCCTCCGGTGACGTTCCCGAACTGGACCCCAGCCGCACCGTCATCCGGATCAACCCGGCAGGCACGGAGGAGTTCGAAAAGGACCTGCACTGCCTCAAGCACACCCCCTACCGGCACGTCATGCTGGCCAAGGCCGAGAGCGCCGCCCAGCTCAGGCAGCTTGAGGGCTATAGCGTGGTTGCCCTGTGCGAGACGGCCGCCGGAGTACTCAACGCCGCGGCCATCGCGGCCGAACCGAACGTGGTGGCGCTGATGTGGGGCGCCGAAGACCTGCTCGCCTCACTCGGCGGCACCTCCAGCCGGAACGACGACGGCGGCTACCGCGCGGTGGCGCTGCACGCCCGCTCCACGGTGCTGCTGGCCGCCCGGGCCTTCGGCAAGGA
>DASSXE010000169.1:0-8833 GCA_035704125.1 Arthrobacter sp. | reverse complement strand
GTCGTCGAAGAAGGCGCCATCCTGGGCGAGAAGGTCGTCGTCCGCCGCATCGCGCGCATCGAGGCCCCGACCGTCGACGCGTACCTGCACAAGACGTCCAAGGACCTCCCGGCCCAGGTCGGCGTCCTGTTCGCCGTCGACGGTGAAGGCGAAGCCGCCGCCACCGCCGCACACGACGTTGCCGTGCACATCGCCGCCATGGCTCCGAACTACCTGACCCGCGAGGACGTTCCGTCCGATCTGGTCGAGTCCGAGCGCCGCATCGCCGAGGAAACCGCCAAGGCCGAGGGCAAGCCCGAAGCCGCGATGACCAAGATCGTTGAAGGCCGCGTGACCGGCTTCTACAAGGGCGAGGTCCTGGTTGACCAGGCGTTCGCCAAGGATGCCAAGAAGTCCGTCGCCGCCGTCCTCGAAGAGGCCGGCGTCAAGGCAACCAACTTCGCGCGTTTCCGCGTCGGTTCCTAAGTACTAACGCAAGGGGGGTGGTCACTGCGGTGACCACCCCTTTTGCATGCGCCCGGTACCCCGGCGCCTGCGCCGGGGCGAGGGGCCGGGCAGCGAATGCTGCCTTTGGGCCCCGGCACGATACCCTTTTTCAGAGCTCACCAACGGGAAGGCACCATGGATACCGTCAACAATTCCGCCCAGCCAAAGAAGACCCGGCGCCGCGTCCTCCTCAAGCTTTCCGGCGAGGTCTTCGGCGGCGGCAAGCTGGGCGTTGACCCCGACACCGTCCGCGGGGTTGCCAAGCAGATCGCCGCTGCCGTTCCCGACGTCGAGGTCGCCATCGTCGTGGGCGGCGGCAACTTCTTCCGCGGCGCCGAACTCTCCCAGAGCGGCATGGACCGTTCCCGGGCCGACTACATGGGCATGCTTGGCACCGTGATGAACTGCCTGGCCCTGCAGGATTTCCTGGAACAGGCCGGCGTCGAGACCCGCGTCCAGAGCGCCATCACCATGGGCCAGGTCGCCGAGGCATACATCCCGCGCCGCGCGATCCGCCACATGGAGAAGGGCCGCGTCGTGATCTTCGGCGCCGGCGCGGGCCTGCCGTACTTCTCCACGGACACGGTCGCCGCGCAGCGCGCCATGGAGGTCCACGCCGACGTCGTCCTGATGGCCAAGAGCGGGGTCGACGGCGTCTACACCGCCGACCCGAAGAAGGACCCCGGCGCCGAGAAGCTGCACCGGCTCAGCTACGACGACGCCCTGCGCCGTGACATCCGGGTCATGGACCAGACCGCCATGACCATGTGCAAGGACAACAACCTCACCATGGTGGTGTTCGGCATGGAGGGCGAGGGCAACGTGACCCGCGCCATCCGCGGCGAGGAGCTCGGCACCGTAGTCACCCCCTAGCTGCGGCTAGGATGTTTTTAGGACAGTTCAGCTCCCCGGGCTCTGGGGCGCGCACCACATTCTGAGGAGAGACCGTGATCGAAGAAACCTTGCTCGAAGCCGGGGACAAGATGGACAAGGCGGTTGAAGTAGCCAAGGAAGACTTCGCCTCGATCCGCACCGGACGCGCCACCCCGGGCCTGTACAACAAGGTCATGGTGGAGTACTACGGCTCCCCGACGCCGCTGCAGCAGCTCGCTTCGTTCGCCGTCCCGGACGCCCGCACCATCCTGATCACGCCGTTCGACAAGACCGCCCTGCGCGACATCGAGCGGGCCCTCAGCGACTCCGAAGTGGGTGCCAACCCGTCCAACGACGGCAACGTCATCCGGATCACCATCCCGGAACTGACCAAGGAACGCCGCAAGGAATACGTCAAGATCGTCAAGTCCAAGGGCGAGGACGCCAAGGTGTCCATCCGCAACATCCGCCGCAAGGCCAAGGAAACCCTGGACCGGCTGGTCAAGGACGGCGAGGCCGGCGAGGACGAAGGCACCCGCGGCGAGAAGGAACTCGACGCCCTGACCAAGGCGCACGTCGACGGCATCGACGAACTGCTCAAGCGCAAGGAAGCCGAGCTGCTCGAGGTCTGATGGCTGACGAACAGCAGGCACCCGGGCCGCGCGTCCGGGTGCGGGGGAAAGAGCGGAAGAATCCCACACCCAAGGCCGGCCGGAACCTTCCCGCCGCCACGGCCGTGGGGCTTGCCATGCTCTTCGCGGTGCTGGGCGGCCTGCTGTTCCTGCCCCTGGCCTTCGTCCTGATCGTCACAGCGTTCGCGGTCTTCGGCGTCTGGGAGGTGTTCCGCGCCCTGGAGGCCTCCGGCACCCGCCTGCCGATCATCCCGGCGATGACCGGCACGGTGGCCATGCCGCTGTCGGCATACTTCGGCGGCCCGGAAAGCCTGATGTTTGCCTTCCTGCTCAGCAGCGTCGCGGTACTGCTGTGGCGGTCGCTGGAAGGGGCCGCCGGGTCCGCCCGGAGCATCTTCGCCGGAGTCTTCACCCTGGCCTGGGTGCCGTTCCTGATCAGCTTCGCCGTGCTGCCGCTGCACGCCTCCGGCGGGGTCACCCCGGTCGGACCCTGGCCCGGCGGCGTGGTGCCGGTCGGGGCCTGGCAGATCGGCACGCTGCTGCTGCTGGTGGTTTCCAACGACACCTTCGGCTACCTCGTCGGCGCCTCGCTGGGCAAACACCCCATGGCCCCGAAGATCAGCCCCAAGAAGTCCTGGGAGGGTTTCGGCGGATCGATCGCCGGCGCCGTCGTGGTGGGAGTCCTGGCGTCCATCTTCGTCCTGGGCCAGCCCTGGTGGTTCGGCGCCGCCCTGGCCGTTGGCATGGTCGCCGCCGCCACCGCCGGAGACCTGGCCGAGTCCATGGTCAAGCGGGAGCTCGGCATCAAGGACATGGGCAACAGCCTGCCCGGCCACGGGGGAGTGATGGACCGCCTGGACTCCATCGTGTTCGCCTCCCCGGTGGCCTTCATGATCTTCTCCGCCGCCGCGGGCGGCTGAGCGGGCGGACCGCCCCAGCCCCGGCACCTAGAATGGTGCCCAGCAACAGCGCCTTAACCCGGCGCAATCAGAGCCGAACGGCATCGAAGGATACATAGTTACAGTGGACATCAACCGGCAGATCCCTGCCTCCTTTGACCGCGTGCAGCGGAACCAGTACGGCTACAACGCCAAGCAGGTGGACCAGTTCCTGCAGCGTGCACGGGTCTCCTTCGAAACCCCCCGTGCCACGGACCGGGCGATCAAAAGCGCCGACGTCCGCGCCGTGTCCTTCGACCCGGTCAAGGGCGGCTACGCGGCCGCCGCCGTCGACGCGGCACTCGACCGGCTCGAGGATGCCCTGGCGCGGCGGGAACGCGACGACCTGATCGGCGAACGCGGCGAGGAAGCATGGCTGCGCGAGATCGGCCGGCTTGCCGGGCTGCTCCGCGGCCGCCTGCACCGCCCGGACGGGCAGCGTTTCCGCCGCCCGGCCAAGGCCAAGGTGCGCAGTTACAACACCGCCGACGTCGACGATTTGTGCCACGAGCTGATCGGGTACCTCGACGAGGACCAGCCGCTGAGCGTCGACAACGTCCGCCGCGCCACCTTCCGCCCCGCCGTCGGGCGCGAGGGCTACGAGGAAAGCCAGGTGGACGCCTTCCTGGACCGCGTCGTGGAGCTGATGGCCGCGATCGACTGATCTTGCACCGGCGGCCCGGGAGGGAGTGGTCTACCGTTCCGTCGCCAGCGGCCGTTCCGGGGTGTGCAGCCGGGTCATCAGCCGGGTGATGCTTCGCGGCACCCGGTGCCGGGTGGCCCGGGACACCAGGACCATCACTGCGAACGCGGCCGGCACCGTCCAGGCCGCGGGCTGGGCAAGCCAGGGCGGGGTCCCTGGGGCGCCGAGCACCGCGCCGGCCAGCATCGCCCCGCCGCAGGCCAGCCCGCCGGTCAGCATCCCGGCGATGGCCCCGGCGTCGGTCAGCCCGCGCCACCAGATGCCCAGCAGCAGCACCGGGCAGATGGTCGAGGCCGTGAAGGCGAACACCAGACCCACGCTCCCGGCCAGGGCCGTCGAATCCGTGGTGGCAGCAATCCCCAGCGGGACCACCGCGGAGAAGAGCGCAGCGAGCCGGAACCCGCGGACGCTGCCGCCCAGGACGTCCTGGCTGATCACGCCGGCCAGGGACACCACCAGTCCGGAGGTGGTGGACAGGAACGCCGCGAAAGCGCCCGCCACCACGAGCGCGGACAGCAGGTCCCCGGCCAGCCCGCCGATCATCCGGCCCGGCAGCAGCAGCACCAGCGCGTCCGCCTGGCCGGTCCCGGCGACCGCCGGGGCGAAGACCCGCCCCACCAGCCCGTACGCCGTCGGGAACAGGTAGAACACGGACAACAGTCCCAGCACGATCAGCGTGGTCCGCCGCGCAGACTGGCCGTCCGGGTTGGTATAGAACCGCACCAGCACGTGCGGCAAGCCCAGTGTGCCGAAGAGCAGCGCCACCAGCAGGGAGATGTTCTGGTACGGGCCGGCCGGCGCCAGCCCCGTGGGATTGACCGGCGCTTCGGCCACCGCCGGGGCGCCGGTGCCGGCCAGGACCAGCAGCAGGAACAGCAGCGGAACGGCCAGCGCCGTCAGCTTCAGCCAGTACTGGAAGGCCTGGACGAAGGTGATGGAGCGCATGCCGCCGGCCATCACGGTCACGCAGACGACGGCGACCACGGCCACCTGGCCCACCCAGGCGGGCAGCCCGGTGGTGATCCGGATCGCCAGCGCCGCGCCGTGCAGCTGCGGAACGATGTACAGCCAGCCCACCATGACCACCACCAGGCTGGTGACCCGGCGGACGGCACGGGATTCCAGCCGGGCCTCGGTGAAATCGGGAATCGTGTACGCGCCGGAGCGCCGCAGCGGCGCGGCCACGAAGAGCAGGAGCATCAGGTAGCCCGCGGTGTAACCCACCGGGTACCAGAGGGCATCCGTGCCGGAGAGCAGGATCAGCCCGGCGACGCCGAGGAAGCTGGCGGCGGAGAGATACTCCCCGCCGATGGCCGAGGCGTTCCACCACGGCCGCACGGTGCGGGAGGCAACGTAGAAATCGCCCGTGGTGCGGGAGATCCGCAGGCCGTAGAAGCCGATGACGGCCGTGGCCAGCGAGACGGCGGCGAAGGCCGCGACGCCCACCACCGGGTTCATGCCGGCCTCACCGGTCGCCGGCCAGGTCGCGGTACCGGGATTCGTTCCGCGCCGCGGTCCGGACGTACAGCCAGGCGCTCAGTCCGATCACCGGATAGATGCCGGCGCCCAGCAGCACCCAGTCGAAGGGCAGCCCGGCGATCCGCAGCTCGGCCAGCCCCGGAACGAGGCCCAGCACCAAGGCGAAGCCGAGCAGGATCAGCAGGAAACCGGCCGCCACCACGATGCCGAGCCGCAGCTGGGAGCGGATCAGGGACCGGACGAAGACCTGCCCGGCGTCGGACTCCTCGGCGGCCTCCCGCGCGTCCCCCGCGGCGCGTGCCCGCCCGGCCCCCGTGCCGGCGCTGCCCGGGGCTACACTGCGCGGCGCGGTGACCCGGACCCGGGTCATGCCTGCGGCCGGATCCGGGTGGCCTCCAGCTTTTCCCGGACCGGGGGCAGATGCCGGCGGCTGATCGGCAGCTCGGCCCCGGCGACCGAGACGCTGGGCCGGCCGGCGGCCAGCTTCAGGTGGCCGACGTGCGCGAGGGAGATCAGGTAGGAGCGGTGGATCCGCAGGAATCCGGCGTCGGCCCACTGCTGTTCCAGGTCCGCCAGCGGCACCCGGATCAGGTAGCTGGCGTCGGCGGTGTGCAGCCGGGCGTAGTCGCCCTGGGCCTGGACGTAGGTGACATCCTCACGCCGGATCATCTTGGTGGTGCCGCCCAGATCCACGGTGATCATCTCCGGTGCGGGGCCGCCGTCCCGGAGCAGCTCACTGATCCGCCCGATCGACCGGGCCAGCCGCTCGGCCCGGACCGGCTTGAGCAGGTAGTCCACGGCCGCGAGCTCGAAGGCCTCCAGCGCGCAGTCCTCATCGGCGGTGACGAAGACGACGGCGGGCGGCTTGCTGCTGCGGGCGATGGCGCGGGCGATGTCCAGGCCGGACAGGGCCGGCATGTGGATGTCGAGGAAGACGGCGTCGACGTCGGCGGCCTCCAGGGTGCGCAGCGCTTCGGCGCCGGAGGAGGCGCGGTGGATGGTGCCGATCCGGTCGTCCCGGCCCAGCAGGAACGCCAGTTCCTCCACGGCGGGCAGCTCGTCGTCGGCGACGAGGACGTTAATCATGGTCCAAGGGTACCGCCGCGCTTGCTCCGGGCCGGGCGCCGGCTCAGGCGTCGTGCCGCGGCTGGGACTTGGGCACCCGCAGGGTGATCAGCGTGCCCTCGCCCGGGGCGGTCTCGATGACCAGGCCGTTGTCGTCTCCGTAGACCTGCCGCAGCCGGGCGTCGACGTTGTGCAGCCCCACGTGCTCGCCGTCGCTGTGCCCGGCCAGGACCGCGCGCAGCTTCTCCGGGTCCATTCCGACGCCGTCGTCCTCGATGGTGACCTCGGCGAACGCGCCGGAATCGTTGGCGGTGATGGTGATGTGCCCGGGTCCTTCCTTGGCCTCCAGGCCGTGGCGGACGGCGTTCTCGACCAGCGGCTGCAGGCTCAGGAACGGGATCACCGTGCTCAGCACCTCCGGGGCGATCCGCAGGCTCACCTGGACCCGCTCACCGAACCGGGCCCGCTCCAGGAGCAGGTAGCGGTCGATGCAGCGCAGCTCCTCGGCCAGGGTGGTGAAGTCGCCGTGGCGGCGGAACGAGTACCGGGTGAAGTCGGCGAATTCGACCACCAGTTCGCGGGCGCGCACCGGGTCGGTATTGATGAACGAGGCGATGGCGTTCAGCGAGTTGTAGATGAAGTGCGGGCTGATCTGCGCCCGCAGCGCCCGGACCTCGGCCTCCATCAGCAGGGTCCGGGAGGCATCCAGTTCGGCCAGCTCCACCTGGGTGGCCACCCAGTCAGCCACCTCGCTGGTGGCCCGGACCAGTCCGGCTCCCGCGGAAGGGGCAAAGGCCGCCACCACGCCCACCACCCGAGAGCCGGCCTTGATCGGCGCGATGACCGCGGCCGGCCCCGGACCGGCCGCCGCGGACTTCCCTCCCGCCGGCGCACGCAGCTCCCCGGCCGGGATCACCGCGGTGTGGCCGCCCGCCAGGACCTTGGCCGCCACGCCCATCAGCACCGGCCGCAGCTCCTCCGCGGAGCCGTCCCAGGCGAGGACGCCGGTGGTGTCGGTGATGGCGAGCGCGTCGCAGCCCAGCAGGCTGCGAAGCTGCCGGCTGGCCTTGCCGGCGCCGGCGGGGTTCAGGCCGGTGCGCAGGTGCTGCCCGGCCCGGGACGCGGCGTGCAGCGTCTTGTAGGTGGCCCGCTCGGCGTCGGTTCCGAGCTCACGGAAGGACCGCAGGACCTTGAGTCCGACGGCGATGACGACGGCGATCGCCAGCGCGATGACGGCAACGGCCGCGGCGCTGACCAGGGGGGAGTCCGGCATGCTGCCAGCGTAGCGCGGACGGTCCGCTCAACCGCGGCGGGCCGCCGTCGGACGCCGTTTGTCGCAGCGTCGGGACCGCTGGGCGACGCCGGTGGCGGTGGTGCTGGAATGTAGCGTGCGTCACGGCGCACAGTGATTCCAGTCACACAATGCCGGAGGTCTGTTTCCGGGAGCCGGAGCACCCGGCAGTGGCTCGCCAGTCTCAATGAGGAGGAACGATGGGTCACGACGCCCAGCATACGGACGCAGCGGCGTCCGTGGACTTCAAGGAAGTCCAGTCGACGGAGCGGTTCCAGGAACTGCGCAAACGTCACCGCAGCTTCGTCTTTCCGATGGCCATCGCATTCCTGCTGTGGTACTTCGCCTACGTCCTGCTGGCCGACTACGCGGTGGGCTTCATGTCCACCAAGGTCTGGGGCAACATCAACATCGGCCTGATCCTGGGCCTTCTGCAGTTCGTGTCCACGTTCGCCATCACCGGCTGGTACGTCAGCTACTCGAACCGGAAACTGGACCCGATCGCCTCCGAGATCCGCCACGAGATCGAAGGCCACGAGTTCGACAAGCACGGCAACCGAGTGAGCGGAACGGCCCAATGACACTGCACGCATCCCTGACGGTCCCCGCGGTCAACGTCGCCGCGCTCAAGGACACCACCCTGCTGAACATGGGCATCTTCGCCCTCTTCGTCGCGGTCACCATGGTGATCGTGTTCCGCGCCAGCCGGAACAACAAGACCGCGGCCGACTACTACGCCGCCGGCCGGTCCTTCACCGGGTCGCAGAACGGCACCGCCATCGCCGGCGACTACCTGTCGGCGGCGTCGTTCCTGGGCATCACCGGGGCCATCGCCGTCAACGGCTACGACGGCTTCATGTACTCCATCGGCTTCCTCGTCGCCTGGCTGGTGGCGCTGCTGCTGGTGGCAGAGCTGCTCCGCAACACGGGCAAGTTCACCATGGCCGATGTGCTGTCCTTCCGGCTCAAGCAGCGTCCGGTCCGGATCGCCGCGGCCATCTCCACGCTGGCCGTCTGCTTCTTCTACCTGCTGGCACAGATGGCCGGTGCCGGCAGCCTGATCTCCCTGCTGCTGGGCATCAGCGACTGGGGCGGACAGGCGCTGGTGATCGTCGTCGTCGGCGCCCTGATGATCATGTACGTCCTGATCGGCGGCATGAAGGGCACCACCTGGGTCCAGATCATCAAGGCCATGCTGCTGATCGCCGGCGCGGCCGTGATGACTTTCTGGGTCCTCGCGATCTACGGCTTCAACCTCTCCGACCTGCTCGGCGGCGCGGCGGAAACGGCCAAGAACCCGGCCGTCCTCAACCCGGGCCTGCAGTACGGCAAGTCGGACACCTCCAAGCTGGACTTCATGTCCCTC
>DASSXE010000450.1:0-5341 GCA_035704125.1 Arthrobacter sp. | reverse complement strand
GTCTTCCATCACTTCGCCCTCCGGCAGTTCGTCAATCGCCTCGAGGATGAAGCGCCGGAAGGTCATGACTTCCGGGACATCGGGAATCACCGTGTTGGCGGGGTACCCGGTATCCAAGGATATATTCCCGGACCGCAGGCTCCGTTGGAGGAGGGACTGCTCGATGAACACATTACGGACTGCGACGAGCGGGACCTGCTGGTCGCGGCGGCGCAGCATGCCGTAGCGGGCCACCAGGCGGCGGCTGGTCAGGATGTAGCGGCTGGCATGCCAGGTCACCATCCGGGGCAGGCCGTAGGCCAGCAGGATCCAGGCCGCCAATGCCAGGCAGGCGCCCGTCAACCAGGGCGTCCACTCGGCCGTCACCAGGGGAATCAGCCTGGCGGGGCCGCCCCTGGTGATCCAGGCACAGGCGTAAGCGGTGAGTGCCGCGACGAAAATCAGGAGCAGGGCCGGACCAATCAGCGTCCGGGGCTGCGGGCGGGTTATGACTATCACTTGCTCGCCCGGGAACAGCTCTTTACGCATAGCCGCTTTCGCTGCCGGGCGGGCTCCAGGGCCGCAGGTGGACGACGTCGCCGGCGGTCACCACGTGTTCGTGGCCGCCCGCGTCCACCACCAGCAGGGAGCCGTAGTCGTCCAGGCGGCTGGCGTGGCCGATGATCTCGTGGTCGCCGGGGAGCTGGGCCCGCACCTGCTTGCCCAGGGTGGTCAGGACATGCTCCACCCTCTTATGCAGGCTGGGGCCGCCGGCCATTCCCGCGGCGGGGTCGCCGTCGGCGTTGCAGAAGCTGCGGTACAGGGTGCTGAAGCGTGACAGGTAGCTCTTCAGGAGGACCGTCCGGTCCACGGTGGCCGGGTGTTCCAGCAGCACGGAGGTGGCCGTGGGCACCGGCAGTTCGGGTTCGGTGAGGGTGACGTTCAGGCCGGTGCCGAGGATCACCGGGGGCACCGCGCCGTCGCCCAGCGGGCCGAGCTGGGCGAGGATGCCGGCAATCTTCTTGCCGCGGACCAGGACGTCATTGGGCCACTTGAGCTCCGCCGGGATGCCCGCCGTTTCCAGCAGTGCCTCCCGCAGTGCCAGGGCGCCCAGCAGCGAGAGCCAGGAGTAGGAGTTGGTGGGCAGCGGCCGGCCGTCGGCGTTGACCGGCCGGAGCACGATCGAGACCGAAACGGAGCTCCGGGCCGGAGCCTCCCATTGCCGGTCCAGCCGGCCGCGGGCGGCGCTTTGGTACTCGGCGGTCAGCACGGACAGGTCCGGCCAGGCCCGGGGATCGACGCTTACGCCTCGCAGCAGGTCCGCATTGGTGGAGCCGGTGGAGTCCACCACGTCCAGCCGGGCGATGCCGTGGGCGGACAGGAAGGTGGCATCGGTCAGCGCAGCCTGGTCCAGGGGCGGACGGTCGGGTGTCTGCTGCTCGGCTTCCATGCTTGAATCCTACCGAGTAACGGCCTCCCCGGCGCCGGTCCCGGCGCGGCCGGGGCGCAAAGCCGCCGGAAACTCAGAGGAAAATGTCAGGAACCAGCTGGTCCTCCGGCGCGCCCATGCTGTACGGCGTGAAATCGGTGACGCCGGCTGCCGCGAGGACCTGCTCGTCGGTGTAGAAGTTGCCGCTCCAGCTGCCGGACTCCGGGATGGCGTTGGCCGACGTCAGCACCGCGTGCGCGGCGTCGGCCATGATCTCCGGGCCGCGCGCGCCGCGGACGATGCGGTCACCGCCGGGCATGTTGCGGATCGCGGCCGTGTCCACCAGGGTGCAGGGCCAGAGCGAGTTCACGCTGATGCCGTCCACCTTCAGCTCCTCGGCCAGGCCAAGGGTGGTCAGGCTCATGCCGTACTTGGACATGGTGTAGGCCAGGTGCAGCCCGGCCCATTTAGGGTCCAGGTTCAGCGGCGGAGAGAGGGTCAGGATCTGTCCGGCATCGGATTCACGCAGCGCGGGCAGCGCCAGCTTGCTCAGCAGGAACGTGCCGCGGACGTTGATGTCCTGCATCAGGTCGTAGCGTTTCATGTCCAGGGCGTCGGTCTTGGACAGGTCGATCGCCGAGGCATTGTTGATCACGATGTCGATGCCGCCGAAGCGTTCGACGGCGGCTGACACGGCCCCGGCGACGTCGCTGTCGTTGCGCACATCCCCCACCAGCGGCAGGGCCTGGCCGCCGGCCGCCTCGATCTGCTCTGCGGCGGTGTAGACGGTGCCCTCCAGCTTGGCGTGCGGCTGGCCGGTCTTGGCCAGCAGCGCGATGTTGGCTCCGTCGCGGGCGGCGCGAAGTGCGATCGCGAGTCCGATGCCGCGACTGCCGCCGGACATCAGGATGGTGCGGCCGCGCAGGGAACCGGCTGCCTGGTAGGGCCCCTGCTGCTGGCCCCGGCGCTGCGTCGGTGCGGAAGTGTCCGAAGCGTCATTGCTTGAAGTCATGGGACTACCCTAACCGATGTTACTGGCCAGTAACATCCCCTGTTGCGGGGCCTGCATGACGCTCCCGCCCCGTTACTGCCGCGACGGGGGCAGCAGCCGGCGGTGAAGGTCGGAGCGAAAATTGTAGGGTTTCTACAGCGGCGTGGACGTAGGGCGTTACTAGACTTGCCACAACGGCCATGTTTTTGTGTGGAATCCACTTAAGCGCCTCCGCACAGGCCAGCGAGCGTGAAGAACTACAGCAGACCAACAGAGCCGGAGACACTTGATGAGCCACGATCTGACCACGACCGCGGGAAAGATTGCCGATTTCCGCGACCGCCAGGCCCGTGCCGAGCAGCCTTCCGGCCCCGAAGCGATCGAGAAGCAGCATGCGCGCGGCAAGAACACCGCCCGCGAGCGCATCGACCTGCTGCTCGACGCCGGCTCCTTCGTCGAGTTCGACGCCCTCGCCGTGCACCGTTCCACCGCCTTCGGGATGGAAAAGAAGAAGCCGCTCGGCGACGGGCTGGTCTCGGGCTACGGCACCGTCGACGGCCGTCCCGTGGCGGTCTACAGCCAGGACTTCTCGGTCTACGGCGGCTCGCTCAGCCAGGTCAACGGCGAAAAGATCGTCAAGGTCCAGGAGTTCGCGCTGCGCAACGGCTGCCCCGTGGTCGGCATCCTCGACGGCGGCGGCGCCCGCATCCAGGAAGGCGTCGCCTCGCTGGCCATGTTCGCGGACATCTTCCGCAACAACGTGCACGCGTCCGGCGTCGTCCCGCAGATCTCGCTGATCATGGGCCCCTCCGCCGGCGGCGCCGCCTACTCCCCCGCCCTGACCGACTACGTGGTCATGGTGGACAAGACCTCGCACATGTTCATCACCGGCCCGGACGTGATCAAGACCGTCACCGGCGAGGACGTGGACATGGAGACCCTCGGCGGGGCGCGGCAGCACAACGCCAACACCGGCACCTCCACCTACCTCGCCGCGGACGAGGCCGACGCCGTCGAGTTCGTCCGCGAACTCCTGGACTTCCTGCCCTCGAACAACCTGGCCGAGGCCCCGGTGCTGGAGCACAGCCAGGAACCGGAAATCGACGCCGACGACCTGGCCCTCGACCTGCTCATCCCGGACTCGGCCAACCAGCCCTACGACATGCGCAAGGTGATCGAACAGATCGTCGACGACGCGCATTTCCTGGAGATGCAGTCGCTCTACGCCCCGAACGTGATCATCGGCTACGGCCGGGTCGAGGGACACACCGTGGGCATCGTGGCGAACCAGCCGATGCAGTTCGCGGGCACCCTGGACATCGCCGCCTCAGAGAAGGCCGCCCGGTTTGTCCGGCACTGCGACGCCTTCAACATCCCGATCATCACCCTGGTGGACGTGCCGGGCTTCCTGCCGGGCAAGGACCAGGAGTTCCAGGGCATCATCCGCCGCGGCGCGAAGCTGCTCTACGCCTACGCCGAGGCCACCGTCCCAAAGCTGACGGTCATCACCCGCAAGGCCTACGGCGGGGCATATATCGTGATGGGCTCCAAGAAGCTCGGCGCGGACCTCAACCTGGCCTGGCCCACCGCGCAGATCGGCGTGATGGGTGCCCAGGGCGCCGTCAACATCCTGTACCGCCGTGAGCTCGCCGCCGTCGCGGCCGAGGGCGGCGACGTCGAAGCCAAGCGCGCCGAGGTCATCCGGCAGTACGAGGCGGAACTCCTCAACCCGTACCAGGCCGCCCAGCTGGGCTACGTGGACGCGGTGATCGCCCCGTCCGAGACCCGGCTGCAGATCGTCAAGGGCCTGCGGGCGTTGCGGGACAAGCGCGCCAGCCTTCCGGCCAAGAAGCACGGGAACATCCCGCTGTGACGCCCGCCGAGAACACCGGCCCGCAGGCTTCCGCCGCACCGTCGGAGCAGCCGCTGCTGGCCGTCGTCAAGGGCGAACCGACGCCGGAGGAACTCGCCGCACTGACCGCAGTCGTACTGTCCCTGGGCGACGCCGGGCCGGTTCCGGCGGAGAAGCCCAGCCCCCGGCACTGGATCCGCCGGCAGCAGCTGCAGCTGGCGCCCAAGCCCGGCCCCGGTTCATGGAAGCGCAGCCGCGGCTAAAAAGTTCAGTAACCCTTTCATAACCGTCCGCGCCGGGCTAGTCTCTGTCGGGTGACTATCGAAACGAATGACTCCCCCACGCCCGGCACGCCGGCGCGCCCGCAGACCCCGATCGACGCCGTCGCCGACGCGTACACGGACACCCTGATCCGGTTGAACCCCAGCTTCGCCACCGAACTCGGCGTCGCCGGCCATGAGACCGAGTACCAGGACTTCTCCCCGGCCGGCCATGAGGCGTTCGCGGCCGCCGCGCGGGAGGCGCTGGCGGCCCTGGACGGGCTGGAGCCCGCCGACGACGTCGACGCCGTCACCCTCGATGCGATGCGCGAACGCCTGGGCCTGGACCTCGAAATCCACGACTCCGGCTGGGACCTGGCCGAGTTGAACAACATCGAGTCCCCCGCCCAGCGGATCCGCGCGATCTTCGACCTGATGCCGACGGCCACGGCGGAGGACTGGGCGCACATCGCCGGCCGGGCCCACAACGTCGGCGGCGCCGGCGTCGAGCTTGGACCGCAGCTCCGGCGAGAGCGGTCCCTCCGCGGTCTTGGCGCCGGCGGCGAGCTTGGCGAAGAAGCCGTCCTCCGCGGCGTATTTGGTGGTCTGCTCGATCACGATCCGCACCTGGCGGGCGGCGGAGACCTTGCCGTCCGCCTTCGCCGCGCGCAACGATTCGATGTAGCCATCGAGGGCGCCGCCGACGTTGTGGGCCCGGCCGGCGATGTGCGCCCAGTCCTCCGCCGTGGCCGTCGGCATCAGGTCGAAGATCGCGCGGATCCGCTGGGCGGGGGACTCGATGTTGTTCAACTCGGCCAGGTCCCAGCCGG
>DASSXE010000422.1:0-2971 GCA_035704125.1 Arthrobacter sp. | reverse complement strand
CCGCGCTGCATGGCGTAGGTGACGATGCCGAAGAGCATGAAGAACGCCGCGCCCATCAGCACCGAGGTGAGGATCGAGAAGTAGCCGTCCGAGGTGGAGAAGAAGGACAGCATGACGCCGACGA
This sequence comes from Arthrobacter sp., assembly GCA_035704125.1. Classification (GTDB taxonomy): domain Bacteria; phylum Actinomycetota; class Actinomycetes; order Actinomycetales; family Micrococcaceae; genus Arthrobacter. The sequence continues at coordinate 2,847 of DASSXE010000422.1, read as the reverse complement.
AAAGGCCGAACCACATGCCGCTGAGCGCTCCGGACAAGGCCACCCTCGGGTACGTGAGCCGGCCGGTGACCCGTTCCACCATCTTCAGGTCGTTGCCCACAATCGAGACCAGCTGCACGGGAAACTGCTGGTCCGCGAGGTAATCAACCGCCTTCTGGGCATCCAGATAGGAGTTGTAGGAACCGACGGTATCGCCCTTGGGAACGGCGCGGGACTCATCCGCACCGCCGGGAACGCCGGCCTTGGGACCACCAAAAATGTTTGACATAGGCCCATTCTCGCCCATGGAACTGGTGGCCGCCTGCAAATTCAGCTAAAAGAGAGCAGACTCGGTAGCCTGTAGGGGTGAGCACAACTCTTTCGCGGGTATTTGTCGCGCGCCTTCTTGGACTGGACGTTTTTGACCCCCTGGGCGACCGTCTGGGCCGGTTGCGCGACGTCGTCGTGCTCTCCCGCGGCAACCGCGGCGCGCCCCACGTGGTGGGCATCGTCGTCGAGGTTCCTGGCAAGAAGCGCGTTTTCGTGCCGATGACCCGGATCACCTCGATCGACCAGACCCAGGTGATCTGCACCGGGCTGGTGAACCTGCGCCGCTTCGAACAGCGCGGCGCGGAGACCCTGGTGGTCGCCGAGATGTTTGACCGCCGTGTCACCCTGGCCGACGGCAGCGGCGACGCGACGATCGAGGACATCGCGATGGACCGGCACCGCTCGGGCGATTGGTTCGTCAGCAAGCTCTTCGTCCGCCGCGGCCACTCCCTCTCGCCACTGAGCAGGTTGCGCCGCAACGAGACCATGATCATTGACTGGGCCGACGCCCAGCAGGGCGCCCGCACCGAACCGCAGGCCGCCACCCAGTTCGTCGCCACCCACGAGGACCTTAAGCCCGCCGACTTCGCGGAGGCCCTGCAGGAGATGAGCGACAAGCGCCGCTTCGAGGTGGCCAGCGAACTGCAGGACGAACGCCTCGCCGACGTGCTGCAGGAGATGCCCGAGGGCGACCAGGTGGAAATCCTGTCCGCCCTCGACGTCGAACGTGCCGCGGACGTGCTGGAAGAGATGGACCCCGACGACGCCGCCGACCTCCTCGCCGAGCTCCCCACCGCCCAGGCCGAGGAACTGCTGCAGTTGATGGAACCCGAGGGCGCCGAGGACGTCCGCCGCCTGCTCGAATACGACGAGGACACCGCCGGCGGCCTGATGACGCCGGTCCCCGTGATCCTTCCGCCCGAAGCGACCGTGGCCGAGGCCCTCGCCCACGTCCGGCGCGAGGAACTCTCCCCGGCCCTCGCCTCATCCATTTTCATCGCCCGGCCTCCGCTGGAGACCCCGACCGGACGGTTCCTCGGCGTCGTCCACATCCAGCAGCTGCTGCGCTATCCCCCGCCCGAACCGCTGGGCAACCTGGTGGACAAGAACCTCGAACCGGTCTCCGACCAGGCGCACATCAGCGAGGTGGCCCGCACGCTGGCCACCTACAACCTCAACTCCCTCCCCGTGGTCAACGACGACGGCCGGCTTGTCGGGGCGGTGACTGTCGATGACGTGCTCGATCATCTGCTGCCCGATGACTGGCGGGCGCACGACGATGACGCCCCGATAAGGAAGCTTGGAGGCCGCATTGGCTGATATCAGCACCCCACGGAACACCAACGCCCGGCCGGGCACCCGGACCGCCGGTGGCCTGGATACTCCGCTGAGCGGCCGCGCGCGGATCCTGCCCAAGTTCTCGCCCAACCCCGACGCCTTCGGCCACGCGACGGAGGGCTTCGCCCGGTTCATGGGTACCCCGACCTTTTTGGTCTACATGACCGTGTTCTGTGTCTTCTGGCTTACCTGGAATACCTTTGCGCCGAAGGAGTGGCAGTTCGACTCCCAGGCTCTTGGCTACACGCTGCTGACCCTGATGCTCTCGCTCCAGGCCTCCTACGCCGCACCGCTGCTGCTGCTGGCGCAGAACCGGCAGGACGACCGGGACCGCGTCTCGCTGCAGCAGGACCGGCAGCGCGCCGAACGCAACCTCTCCGACACCGAGTACCTGACCCGGGAACTCGCCTCGCTGCGCATCGCCCTGCGCGAGGTGGCCACCCGGGACTTCGTCCGCGCCGAGCTCCGCAGCCTGCTTGAGGACATGCTCGAGGCGCAGGAGGAGCTGCGCAGCACCGATGCCCCTGCCGCCGGCCCGGACACCCCGCGGGAGAAGGTCAAGGACAAGCTCAAGGACCGCCGGGACAAACAGCGCAGCCCGCGCACCCAGCAGATCCCCCGGGTCCGCACTGACGTTCCCGAAAGCTGAGCCGGTACCCGATGAACCACCCGCAGGAACTGCCCGGCGGCTCCGCGCTGGAACAGGCCGTGTCCGCGGCCCTCGCCACCGTCATCGACCCCGAGCTGCGGCGTCCCATCACCGAGCTCGGCATGGTCGGCGGGATCGAAACGTCCGACGGCGGTCGGGTGCGGATCACCGTTCTGCTGACCATCGCCGGCTGCCCGCTGCGCGGCACCATCACGGCTGACTGCGAGGCTGCGCTGGCCGCCGTCCCGGGGGTCACCGCCGTCGAGGTCGACCTCAGGGTCATGAGCCAGGAGCAGCGGGACGCCCTGAAGGAACTGCTGCGCGGCCGCGGAGGCCGCCGCGGCATCCCCTTCAACGACCCCGGCTCCCTGACCAAGGTGTACGCCGTGGCCAGCGGCAAGGGCGGCGTGGGCAAGTCCTCCGTGACGGTCAACCTCGCCACGGCCCTGGCCGCCCGCGGCCTCCGGGTAGGCATCGTTGACGCGGACGTCCACGGCTTTTCCGTTCCCGCCCTGATGGGCATCAGCCAACCGCCCACCAAGGTCGACGAC
>DASSXE010000217.1:0-2361 GCA_035704125.1 Arthrobacter sp. | reverse complement strand
CCGGGGGTGCCGGGTCAGCGGGCGGCGGGCTGGCGACGGGGGCCGGGCTGGCACTGGGATCCGGTTGCTGCCCGGGGGCCGGTGCGGTGGTGGGGGCCGCGGAAGGGGACATCCCCGGGGCGGGCGAGGCGGCGGGTTGGGCGGCAGGCTGCGTGGTGGGCGCCGGTGCTGGTGCGGGGGCCGCGGCAGGATCGGAGGCGGCCGGGGAGGCCTGCGCCGTGGGGGCGGATTCCAGCGCTTCGTCCGTCATCGGCAGTTGGATCATGAAACCGATCGTGGTCTCCAGATGACTCGCAACTGCATGGGTTCCCGAGGGTTCGTCGGCGTGGGCCGTGGCCGCCGAGAGGGCCAGCCAGGCGGCACAGGCCGCGAGGGCGAACAGGATCCGGCCCAGCAGGCGGCGCAGGGGAGATGGGCTCGCTGCAACGTGCATGCGCAACACCCCTCCCCGGGAAGGTTCGACGATTGGCCTATAGCGTAGATCCAAGGGCCTCGGCGCGTCCAGAGCGGTAGGTAACTATTGGTCCATCGAGTTTGGCCATTCCCCCGGGGACGACCTCACGACACCGCCCCTCGCGAGGTCAGCGCACGTCGTTCGGGTAACTGACTCCCAGTTGGGCGCGCACGCCGTCGAACAGCCGCATGGTGTCCAGCGAGTCCCGCAACGGCATCACCGGACTCTCGGTGAGGCCCTGCTGGATGCAGCGGGTCACTTCGCGCAGTTCGTAGCTGTAGCCGCGGCCCACCGTGGTGAACCGCTCGGTCCGCGGCTCATCGAAGCCCACCTTCACCAGCAGCTCCGAAGGGTTGTTGATTGAGCCCAGGCTTTGCAGGAAGCCCGCGTTGCCCGCCACCGTTGCGGTGCGCGGGCCGTGGGCCAGCAGGGAGGAGGTCAGCTGCGCCTGCGCGCCGTGGTGGTAACCAAGGGTCAGCGCGTTCTGGGCGTCGACGCCGTCGTCGTTGAGCCAGCCGGTGGCGGTGACCGTCTGCGGGAAGCCCAGCGTGCCGAGCGCCCACAGGAGCGGATAGATGGTGATGTCCAGCAGGGCTCCGCCGCCGTCCCGCGGCGCCCAGAGCCGGGAGGTGGGGGAGTAGGGGGCCGGGAAACCCAGGTCGGCGCCGACCCATTTGACCTCGCCGATCTCGCCGGAGGCTGCGATCTCGAACGCTCGCTGCATCCCGGGCAGGAACCGGCTCCACATCGCCTCCATCAGGAACAGGCGCTTGTTCCGGGCCAGGTCCACCAGCTCGGCGGCCTCGCGGGCGTTGACGGTGAGGGCCTTCTCGCAGAGCACGTGCTTGCCCGCGTTCAGCGCTGCCCGGGCGATTGCGTGGTGCTGGGCGTGCGGGGTGGCGACGTAGACGACGTCGACGGCGTCGTCCGCCAGCAGTTGTTCGTAGCCGGGGACGCCGTCCCGGTCGCCGTAGGCCCGCGCGAAGCCGTAGTCCGCCGCGAAGGCCTCCGCCGCGGCCTTGCTGCGGGAGGACACCGCGTACAGCTGCGCATCGGCCAGCAGCTCCAGGTCCCGGGTCACGGTGGCCGCGATGCCGCCGGTGGCGATGACGCCCCAGCGCAGCCGGGCACCCGTGGCGCTCCGCGGGTCCTGGTCGGACTGGTCGGACAGCCAAGGCTTGGCAATGGGGGCGCTCATGCTGCCATCCTCTCACCCGCGCCGCCGTCGTCGTGCCTTTCCGCCCGGGTTCCGGACAGCCGCACCCCGGGCCCGGCATGCGCCGGTCCGGAACCGCCGCAAGAAACCGTAACCGGCGCACAAAAGAGCCCCGGCCCTCCCGAGTGAACTGGTCACTGCGGGGGAGCCGGGGCCCTAGAGGTGAAGCGTCAGACTACTTGGTGATCGGTCCGAGTACCGGATCGTCGACGTAAGCGGTCTTAACGTTTTCCTTGGTCACGATGACCGGCTCCAGCAGGAAGGCCGGAACGGTCTTGACCTTGTTGTTGTAGGACTTGTCGTCGTTGATCTCAGGCTTCTTGCCGGCCTGGATGTCCTTGACCATGGTGATCGCGTGCTCAACGAGCTTGCGGGTGTCCTTGTTGATGGTGGAGTACTGCTCGCCAGCCATGATCGACTTGACGGACTCAACCTCGGAGTCCTGGCCGGTGATGACCGGAAGCGGCTTGCCGGCGGCCTTGACCGAGGTCAGGACCGCGCGGGCCAGGGTGTCGTTCGGGGACAGGACGCCGTCGAGGCTGGTGCTGCCGTAGGTTCCGCTGAGCAGGGTGTCGGCACGACGCTGGGCGTTCTCTGCCTTCCAGCCCTGGGTCACGGCCTGCTCGAAGGAGGTCTGGCCGGAAGCGACCTTGAGGGTGCCGTCGTCGATCTTCGGCTTCAGCACGCTCAT
>DASSXE010000126.1:0-3126 GCA_035704125.1 Arthrobacter sp. | reverse complement strand
AAGTCGTCGTCCTCGGCGTGCAGGGAGTGCGCGGACAGGGTCAGGGCGCCGTCGTTCTCCCAGCCGCCGGCCGGGTTCTGCGGCTCAACGGCGGCCGGGCCGCCCTTGGAGTTCGGTGCGTACACCGGAACGGTCGGGGCGTTGAAGTGGTAGCGCGCGGCGCCGTCCTGGCTGTAGTTGTTGACCTCACTCTTGGGAGCGTTGACCGGGAGCTGGGCGTGGTTGGTGCCCACACGGTAGCGGTGCGCGTCCGCGTAGGAGAAGATGCGGGCCTGCAGCATCTTGTCCGGGGAGGCGGCGATGCCCGGGACGAAGTTCGACGGCGCAAAGGTGGCCTGCTCGATCTGCGCGAAGTAGTTCTCCGGGTTCTTTGTCAGCTCCATGGTGCCGACCTTGATCAGCGGGTAGTCGCCGTGCGGCCAGACTTTGGTCAGGTCGAACGGGTTGAAGCGGTAGGTCTTCGCGTCTTCATACGGCATGACCTGGACGTGCAGGTCCCAGGAGGGGAAGTTTCCGGCGTCGATGTTTTCCTGCAGGTCGCGGATGTAGAAGTCCGCGTCCGCGCCGGCCATGGTCTCGGCGTCGTCGCCCGTCATGGAGCGCACGCCCTGGTTGGACTTGAAGTGGTACTTGACCCAGAAGCGCTCGCCCTCGGCGTTGATCCACTGGTAGGTGTGCGAGCCGTAGCCCTGCATTTCACGCCAGGTGGCGGGCAGGCCGCGGTCGCCCATCAGCCAGGTGACCTGGTGGGCGGACTCGGGGGAGAGGGTCCAGAAGTCCCACTGCATGTCCGCGTCGCGCAGGTGCGAACCCGGCAGGCGCTTCTGGGAGTGGATGAAGTCCGGGAACTTGATGCCGTCGCGGATGAAGAACACCGGGGTGTTGTTGCCGACGAGGTCGTAGTTGCCCTCGGAGGTGTAGAACTTGATCGAGAAGCCGCGCGGGTCGCGCAGCGTGTCGGCCGAGCCGGCCTCGCCGGCGACGGAGGAGAAGCGGATCAGCATGTCCGTTTCGGTGCCCGGCTGGAACAGGGCCGCCTTGGTGTACTTCGAGACGTCCTCGGTGGTCTTGAACGTACCGAACGCGCCGCCGCCCTTGGCGTGCACGACGCGCTCCGGCACACGCTCACGGTTGAACTGGGCCAGCTTCTCGATCAGGTAGTGATCGGTCAGGATGATCGCGCCGTCGGCGCCGACGGTCTGGGAGTGGGCGTCGGACGTGACGGGGGCCCCGGACTGGGTTGTGGACACGGCGGGCGCAGAGATGTTCTGAGTCATCGTTCTCCTATTTCTTGTGTGGAACTTTAGTTGCGGTCGGCGGGCAGTTTTTGGGTGCGCTGGCACGCTTCGCAGATGCCCTGGTACAGGACGTCGGCGATCTGGATGGTCATGGGTGAGGTTCCTTCGCCCCAGTGCGGGGTCAGGCACGGCGCGTGGCCGACGGCGCACTCGACGTCCTCGACGTGGCCGCAGCTGATGCAGACGGCGTGGTGGTGGTTGTCTCCCACCCGGGTCTCGTACAGCGCGGGGGAGTGCGGCGGCTCGAACCGGCGCAGCATCTGCAGGCCCGTGAGGTCGCCGAGGACCACGTACACCGACTGGGCGGTGAGGTCGGGCAATTCCTCACGGGCGGCGGCGAGGATGCTTTCCGCAGGGGAGTGTGGGTGGCGTTCGACGGCGCCCAAGACGGCCAGCCGCTGTCTGGTCACCCGGCGCCCGTGGGCACGCAGGGCCGCTGACCATGCGTCGCTGCTGCCCGGGGAAGCTTTCATGCCCCCATTCAAACACTTATTTTTAGCAAGTCGCAATAAGGCGCGGCTAAGTTAGCCTGCCCGTCCTATTAGAGTTGCCGGGTGGGGAAATTCCTGGCGGACATCACGCCATTACGTGAGAGTCCGGCGTTCCGCCGCCTGTGGCTGGGATCGGCCGCTTCGGCCCTGGGCAGCCAGCTGACGCTGGTGGCGGTGAGCCTGGAGGTCTACCGCCTCACCCAGGACAGCCTCTACGTGGGCTTGTTGAGTATCTTCGCCCTGGTCCCGCTGGTGCTCGGTGGTCTGCTTGGCGGCTCCATCGCCGACGCCCACGACCGCCGCCGGGTGGCATTGCTGGCCTCCTCCGTGCTCTGGCTGACCACCGGCGCTTTGGCCCTGCAGGCCTGGCTGCACCTCGGCAACGTCTGGTTGCTGTACATCCTGGTAGCGGTCCAGAGCGGCGCCCAGGCCATCAACCAGCCGGCCCGTAGCGCCATCATCCCGGTGCTGGTGCGCAAGGAACTCCTTCCCGCGGCCAATGCCCTGTCCATGATGAGCATGGGTCTATCGATGACCGCCGGGCCGCTGCTGGCCGGCGTGCTGGTGGCGACGGTTGGATTCGCCTGGACCTACACCGTCGATGTGGCCAGTTTTGCGTTCGTGGTCTGGGCGCTGCTGAAGCTGCCGGCCATGCCGCCCGGACAGGTCACCCACCGGGCCGGGCTGCGTTCGGTGGTCGAGGGATTCCGGTTCCTGGGCACCCGGCCCAACCTGCGGATGACCTTCGTGATCGACCTCATCGCCATGATCCTGGCCCAGCCCCGCGCCCTGCTGCCGGCCATCGCCGCGCTGATGATCGGCGGGGGTGAGGCCACCGTCGGCGTACTGCTCGCCTCGACCGCCGTCGGAGCCTTCCTGGCCGGCCTGTTCTCCGGCCCGCTCGGCGCCGTCCGGGCGCAGGGGGCGGCCGTGGTGTGGTCGGTGATGGGATGGGGTGCCTCGATCGCCGGGCTGGGGCTGGTCGTCGTCCTGGCCGGCCGCTCCGGCGAGTCCGGGGTCACGGGCTGGCTGGTCCCGGCCGCCCTGTGCTGCGCGCTCGCGGGCATCGCCGACTCCGTCAGTGCCGTCTTCCGGACCACCATCCTGCAGTCCGCCGCCCCGGACCATCTTCGCGGCCGGCTGCAGGGCGTCTTCGTCGTCGTTGTCGCCGGCGGCCCCCGGGTGGGGGATATGCTCGCCGGAGGCGCGACCAAGCTGCTGGCAGAGGGCTGGGTCCTGCTCGCCGGCGGAGTGCTGTGCGCGGTCGTGGCCTGGCTGGTGGCCCGCTGGCAGTCCGGGTTCCTGCGGTACGACGCGCGGAACCCGGTTCCTTAGCG
>DASSXE010000068.1:0-12919 GCA_035704125.1 Arthrobacter sp. | reverse complement strand
AGCTTCGCCTCCGCCGCATCCACCTCGGCTTGTTCCTGGACTGAGCTGCCGCTGGTCCTGATGGAGCGCAGGCCGGCCGCCCGTTCCACCCGGCGTCGGAACGCCGAGCCCTCCCCGCTGCTCATCGCCAACCGTCCTTCCCGCGCTCCGGCGTTATGGTCCTTCTTCCAGTATGGCCAGAGAGCCGACGACGGCGGTACAGGTGGCGGCCGCCGGCGGCCGCCACCCCTTCCGTTTCCGGTCACGCTACAGAACGCAGGATTAGCTCAGCCTTCTCCCCACGAGATAACTCTTGCCCCACGCGTTGCTACTCTGGTGCCACGGGGGCGGATTGAGCCAAGAAGCCGAGGTGTCTCGTAACGATGCGGGGATGCGCACCCGTGAATCGCGCGTGAATTTGCCGGTAGTGCCGCCTGCCTTCCCGGCCGGAGTTCCCGCCGCGGCCTCGCTCCGCGGCCGCTAACCCGACGGGACGGGTGAAGCCTGAACGGGAGGAATAATAGCCATCCGGCCCGCTTCTGAACAGGGCCATTTGGCCCCCCGTGACGGGCGGGTGGGGTCAAGTACACTTCATGCAATGAGGCTTCTGTACATCACAGAAAGTGCGCCAAACCGGGACCCCGCCTACGGGGATGGCAGCTCCATGATCCCATATGAAATCCTGCGGAACCTGCCGGCCGACGTCGAGGTGACGCTGCTCAGCTTTGCCGGCCCGGTGCCGCTGCCCGACGACGTCCGCGCCCGCTGCGAGGCCGTCCATATCCTCACCCCGCGCCGCCGCACCGCCGCCCTGGTCCGCTCGCTCGGCGGCCTGAACGGCGTCGGCAAACACGAACGCGCCACCCCGGAGGCCGCGGCCCTGACCGCCCGGCTCTCCGCCGGTAGCGACGCCACCCTCATCCACGGGCCACACGCCCTCTTCCTGGCCCGCCATGTCAAAGGCCCCGTGGTGTTCCAAACCGTGGATCCCTGGTCCGTCCGGGCGCGCATGGACACCGCCATCGCGGGCCGCCTGAAACCTGCCTACCGGGCCCGCGAATACCAGGCGCTCCGGGCCGAACGGCGACTGCCCCCGCGGGCCCGCCTCCTCACCGTCGGCGCCCGGGACGCGGCCCAATGGTCCGGCAGCCTGCGACGCCCGGTCCGCAGCGTTCCCAACGGCGCCGAGGCGGCCCGCCCCGCCGCCGCGCGGCGGGAGGACCCGGTGGTCTGCTTCGTCGGCAGCCTGAACTACGGCCCCAACATCGACAGCGCAAAGGTCCTGGTCGGCACCATCGCCCCGCTGGTCTGGGAAACCCAGCCGCGGGCCACCTTCGTTCTGGCTGGCCGCCGGCCGGACCCCGCCGTCCTGGCACTGGCCGGCCCGAGGGTGGAAGTGGCCGCCAACGTCCCCTCCGTTTTGGACATCTTCCAGGCCGCGGATGTCGCCGCGTTCCCCGACGAGCACGGCGTGGGCATCCGGAACTCGGTCCGCGAGGCACTGGCCGCGGGCGTCCCCGTGGTGGCCACCCCCGTCGCCGCCCGGGAACAGGACGCCCATCCGCTGCTGGCGGTCGAGGAGGACCCTGTCCGGTTCGCCCGGCGCGTCGTCGAACACCTGGCCGGTCCACGCCCTGTGCACGACGTCCCGGCCGCCGGCGGGGTCCGCACCTGGCAGACGGCCACCCTCGAATACCTCGAGGAACTGCAGTCCGCCATCGACGCGGCAGCCGCCGAACTGCCGTTAGGGAGCACCTCCGCATGACGCAGGCTCCCCCCGGAGAACTGGCCCGGACCGGCGTCCGCGGAGCCATGTGGCAGGGCCTGGCCTTCGCCGGCGGCAGGATCATCGTCCTCATCACCACCGTGGTCCTGGCCCGGCTGCTCTCGCCGCATGAGTACGGCCTCGTGGCCCTGGCCCTGGTCCTGATGGGGTACGCGGAGACCATTGCCGACGCCGGCGTGGCCCAGGCCCTCGTCTACCTTCCGCGCACCGGCGTCATCGCCCGCTCCGCCCTGCTTATTTCCGTGATTCTTGGTTCCCTGTTGGGGCTGTCCGCTTTTCTCGCCGCACCGCTCATCGCGGAACTGTTCAAGCTTCCCGACGTCGTCCCGCTGGTCCAAGTGCTCGGCATCTCGGTGCTGGCCACCTCCCTGGGTGCCGTGCCCGAGGCGCTGCTGCGCCGGGACCTGCAGTTCAAGAAACTCACGGCGGCCCCGGTCCTGAAGGCCGTCACCATGGGCGCCGTGACCCTCAGCCTCGCCTTCACCGGCCACGGCGCGTGGTCCCTGGCCGTGGGCACCGCCGCGGGTTCGGTCGCCTACGCGGCGACCTGCTGGTTTCTGGTCCGGAAGCACGCGCCCTGGCAGATCTGGCGGATCCGCCGGGACGCCCTGCTGGCCAACGTGAAGTACGGGGCACCGGTGGCGGGCAGCAGCCTGCTGGCGCGGCTGATCTTCGACATCGATTACCTCATCATCGGCATCATTCTGGGCGCCCAGGCCCTGGGGTATTACACGCTGGCGTTCCGGCTGCCGGAAGTGGTCATCCTGAACGTATTCTTCGTCCTTTCCACGGTGCTGTTCCCGCTCTACGCCCGGGTGCGTTCCGAGCCGGATCGGCTCCGGGCCGGCTACCTGACCAGCGTCCGGATCCAGTCCCTCTACGGCGTCACGGCCGGCGTCGGGCTGGCCGTCGTGGCGCCCGTGCTGGTGCCGCTGGTCTTCGGCGACAAGTGGGACGAAGCGGTGCTGCCGCTGATCTTCCTGGCCCTCTACGCCGCGGCCCGCTCGCTGGGCGCAGGCGCCAACGACGTCTACAAGGCCCTGGGCCGCCCCGGCCTCTCGATCGTGGTGTCACTGGTGCGGCTGCTCATCCTGCTGCCCGTGCTGCTGTACGCCAGCAGGTGGGGCATCGTCGGCGTCGCCGTGGCGCAGCTGGTCGTGGCGGTCGTCTTCGCCGTCGGGATGCAGGTCGTCGCTGCCCAGGTCATCCAGCTGCGGCCGCGGACCCTGCTGCGCGCGATCGCCCCGGGCCTGGTCTGCGGCGCGGCGGTGGCCGTGACCGGCCTCGGGAACCTCGCCGCCCCGGTGCTGGGTGGCGTGCAGTGCATGATCCTGGTGGTGGTGGTGGCCATCGGAATGGTCTATGCGATCGTCCGGCTGGCCTACCGGCCGCTGCACGACGAGTTGCTGGACCTGATCCGCAGGCGCTAGCGGGACTGGCCGCGGCGGCCCGTCACGGTGCCGGCGGGAACGGCGACGTCGAACAGGCGCAGGGCCAGGGCCAGGCGTCCCGCGAACGCCTTCAGCAGGCCGAACCGGACTCCCTGGTGCAGGGCCAGCGTCCCGCGCACCGCGGCCGACGAGCGGACCGGAACCAGCCGGGCCGGACCGTCGAGGCCGGGAACATTCCAGTGCACGGTGACATCTTCGAAGCCTTGCTGGACGAACAGTTTCTTCCAGCCGGCCACGGTGTGCGGACCCCCGCCACGGACGGTGCGCCGGACCTGCGCGCAGACCCAGCCGCCGGGCTCAACCGCGGCGGCCGCGTCCTTGAAGAGCGCCGCTCCCGGCTCCCGGAGCAGGACGACGTCGAACTCGGGGCCAGCCCCGGCCTCCGTGGCGGACCGCACCGGCGCGGCATCCGGGTCCAGCAGCTGCAGGGCGCTCATCAGGTCCGGCCCGATCGCGCCGCCGTAGCCGAGGTGCCGGGGCTGCAGCCGCGGTGTCAGGAAGCGCCAGTCCAGCAGCCGCCACTGGTGCAGGGCGAGGCCGGGCAGGGTGCCGGCATCTACCTCGGGAGCCGGCAGGGTGCGGGAGGAGATGCTGTTCCAGACCGTCTCGGTCGCCAGACGGCGGACCAGTTCGCGGGACAGGCCGGCGTCGATGACCCGGGCGCCGGGCAGTCGGGTGGCAAGTTGCAGGTAGGACTTCCGCCAGTGTTCCAGCAGCTCCACCGTGTGCTCGCCCTTCCTGGCGAACATCACCTCCCCGGGTGCGTCAAGCACCAGGAGGACATCGGGCGATGGTCCGAGCCGTACCGCGAGCCTGTTCGACAGGGTGGTGCTGGGCTGCCCGCCGGTCACGCCGGGCAGGAGCGCGTCGTAGGCGACCCGGTCCATCAGCACCACCCGGCCGCGGAAGCTGTGGTACCTCGCCGCCGTGCCGCCCTTCAGCAGGCGGAACATCTTCTTGGCGGTCCGGCCGCCGGGGAGGCGCTGGAGCCAGCGGTCCCACGGTCCGGCGCCCCACATGCCCATGTAGACGTAGGCGGTGGGAATCGGAAAGTCGGCCCGGAGCCCGTGCAGCAGGGTGGTCTTGCCGGCACCGTCGGGGGCCATTACCCCCACCACCGGTCCCCGCCCCGGGAGCCGCGGCGTGAACAGCCTCGATCCCCGGTGGCCCAGCCACATTCCGCGGCTGCGGACCGGCTGTGTGCGGGTCCAGCGCCGGCGCCAGCGGCCGGCCAGGGCCCGGACCTCATCGAGCTTCCCGGCCCGGACCAGCGCCAGCAGGCCGCCCGCGGCGCCGGGCCCGGTGCGGTGGTCCACGTAGCCGGCCACCGGCCCCTCAGTCGGTGCGGCGGCGGCCGCCGCCAACGCCCCGTCAACCCTGTCGGGCTTGATCCCGCCCTTGTCCAGAACCAGGTGAAGCAGCTGCAGCCAGGCTTTGTCTTCGGGCGCCGGCAGCCAGAGGCCGCCATGGCGGACGCGGCGCTGCAGGCACCCCGCGGCCAGCGGGGTGCCCCACTGCTGGAACCGGCCAAACGAAATCTCGGAGACGACGTCGAGTTTCAACCAGAACTCATCCGCGTCCATGTAGCCGAAGTAGAAGCGGTGGCTGCCGTGGCCGGTGGCGTGCACGCGGCACAGGCCGATCCGGGCCATCAGCTCATCCAGCCGCGGCAGCAGGCCGGGGTCCACCAGCAGGTCAACGTCCCCCGCGGGACGGACCAGGTCCTCCTCGCCGCGCAGCAGGACCCAGGCCAGGCCGGTCTCGTCGAGGGCGCGGAAGGCGTCCAGCACGGTCGGATGGGCAGCCGGGAGGCTGGTCTGGGGGTGGGCGGTCATGCCGCGCACCCGCCGTCGTAAGTCGAGTGAGCCATGTCCGCGAGACCTCCTAGACCGGAATTCCGGCCGGCCCCCGCGGACTCCCGCCCACGCCCGCGGAAAGCGGCCGCTGTCAGCCCAGGGAACCACCAGCCCAAAGGGGCTGACGCGACGCACGCGCCGCCGGAAAATGTCTTCCCAGCGTAGGAGCGGGACCGGTTGCTGTCACGAGTAGCCACCCCGGGTGCTACCCGGGCCGCGGTACTTGGCCACTACCTGTACGGACCCTCCGTGCACGTGGAGGGGCCGGCGGCGGGCTCAGATTCGCGACAGGACATCCTCGCGGACCTGCTTGCGAAGGATCTTACCCAGCATGGACCGGGGCAGGTCCTGCACCGGGACCACCCGGCGGGGAACCTTATAGCCGGCCAGGTGCTCCCGGCAGTGGGCCCGCAACGCGTCCTCGTCCAGCGCGGTGCCGGGTTCGAGTTCGACGGCCGCCACCACCATCTCGCCGCCGCGTTCCAGGGGCTTACCGACCACGGCGGCGTCCCGAACGTCCGGGTGCAGGCGCAGCACGGCTTCCACCTCGGTGGGTGAGACGTTGAAACCGCCGGTGATGATGAGTTCCTTGGCCCGGTCCACCACGGTGGTGAACCCGTCGGCGTCGACCGTCACCACGTCACCGGTGCGCAGCCAGCCATCCGCGGTGAGGGTTTTCGCGGTTTCCTCCGGGTTGTTCCAGTAGCCCTGGAAGACCTGCGGTCCCTTGAGCAGCAACTCCCCCGGCTGGCCCTGCGGAACTTCCTCCGAGGGGTTGTCGAGATCGACCACCTTCATCAGGGTTGAGGGGAACGGCACGCCGATGGTTCCGGTGCGCCGGGTGGGGTGGAACGGGTTGCCGAGCGCCACCGGGGACGACTCGGTCATGCCGTAGCCTTCCACGAGCAGGCCGCCGGAGACCGATTCCCAGAGTTCCACCACGTGGCCGGGGAGGTTCATGGCTCCGGAGATGCAGTACTTGCAGGACCGCAGCGAGATGCCCTTCTCCTTGGCCGCCATGGCGGTCCGCTCGTAGATCGGCGGAACCGCGCAGTAGACGGTCGCCGGCGACTTCTTCATCGCGGCCAGCACCAGGTCCGTGTCGAACTTGGGGAACAGCACCAGGAGGCCCTGCTTCCGGATGCCGTACGTCAGGTAGAGGGTCATGCCGAAGGCGTGGAACATCGGCAGGATCGCGTAGAAGATCTCCTTGCGGTATTCGGCGCCGGCCATCCACGCCTCACCTTGCAGGGCATTGGAGTAGAGGTTGAAATGCGTGAGCATGGCGCCCTTGGGCCGGCCCGTGGTGCCCGAGGTGTACTGGATGGCGGCGAGATCGGTCACCGAGGGGCGCGGGTGCGCGGGGTCGATCGGGCCGTGGCCCAGCAGTTCCTTCCAGGGCATGGTCCCGGGCGCGGGTGCGGTGAGCGAGGCCCGGGTTTCGCGCAGCTTCTTGACCGGCAGGGCCAGGGCCAGTCGTTTGGCCGTCGGAAAGGCCTCGAGCAGGTTCACGGAGACGACGTGGTCGATCGTGATGTCGGACGGGAACTCGCGCACGGCGGCCGCGGCCTTGTCCCAGGCGATCACCACCCGGGCCTGATGGTCCTCGAACTGGTGCCGCAGCTCGCGGGACGTGTACAGCGGGTTGTGTTCGACGACGACGGCGCCCAGGCGAAGCACCGCGTAGAAGGCGACGACGTGCTGCGGGCAGTTCGGCAGGATCAGGGCGACCCGGTCCCCCGCGCGGACGCCCAGCCGGCGCAGTCCCTCCGCGGCCCGGCTGACCTGTTCGCCGAGCTGGGTGTAGCTGGTGCGCCGGCCGAAAAATTCGAGGGCCGGCGCGGCCCCGGCCTCCGCCACGGACCGCTCCAGCATCGCCACCAGCGACTCCGTCGGGAGCTCGATGTCGGCCGGGACCCCCGGCTGGTAGTTCTTCAGCCAGGGCCGCTGGTCGGTGTTGTCCATGCTCACATCTTGCCGTGAACCGCCGTCGGACGGCCAATCACCCGGGGTGTTGGCGGCGCTGCCGGCCGTTCGGTTTCAGAGCAGGCCGGAGGTTGCGGCGTGCCGCCACAGCCAGAAGTCACGGTCGCCGAACACCGCCCGGCGCACATCCGCCGTGCCCCGGGGTTCAACGGCTTCAGGCCGCCCTGCCGGTTGGGCTTCCGGCTGGGCGTCAGGCCGCCATGCCGGTGGGGCGGAAGGTCCGCCGTCCTCGGCGGCCAGCCGGTAGGCCAGGGTGGCTGCGGACCTTGCCCAGGTGGCCAGGACCAGCAGCGGAAGCAGGCCCGGGTCGATGTCTCGGCGCAGCAGGTGCTGGCGCAGCGGTTCCCGCGCCCAGCCGCCCGGGCCGAAGGCGGTGTCGAACGCCGCGAGCTGCGCGCCCCGTTCGAAGGCCTGCTCCGAAGATTCGCTGAGGTACTGCAGGTAGAAGGTGAGGTCGTGGCCCGGCAGCCCGTAAGCGGACGCCCGTTCCCAGTCCATCACCTGCAGCCGTCCGGCCGGACCGATCAGGAGGTTGGGGTGGCTGAGGTCGGCGTGCTCGAAGACCGCCGGCAGGGCAGCCGAGCGCAGCGGCTGCAGAAGTTCGTGGGTG
This sequence comes from Arthrobacter sp., assembly GCA_035704125.1. Taxonomy (GTDB): domain Bacteria; phylum Actinomycetota; class Actinomycetes; order Actinomycetales; family Micrococcaceae; genus Arthrobacter. Next base: position 5,251 of record DASSXE010000068.1, on the reverse strand, counting down.
CGCTGGATCAGCTCGGCTATCTCACTCTCGCCGGGAAGCAGGAGTGCCAGCGCCTCCAGCGGGCGTTCCAGCGTCCGGTCGTACCAGCCCTGGTTGCTCGCCGCGGGACGGGTGCACGGCAGCGAGTCGATGAAGTCCACGCCGAGGGCGACGGCGATTGGCAGGTCCTCGGCCACCCGGTCCGGATCCAGCGGGGGCCCGGTCAGCGGGGTCTCCACGAGGACAGTGTGGGCGTCCAGGTCGAGGGCGGCCACCACCCGCGGCACCCCCTCGACCTGGTCGCCGCTGAGGACGCCGAGCTGCCACAGCATGTCCGCCTCGCGGAGGACGCCCTCGTTATCCCCGGGGCAGCGGGGCACCTTCACCACGAGGGCGGGCTGACGGGCGCCGGGCGCAAAGACGAGCGCGACGACGTGCCGGGACGTGGTGAACTGCGGCGTGATGAAGACGGTGGTCCATTCCCGGCCCAGGCCAAGTTCCGCCAGACCCCATTCGTCGTAGTGATCCTGCAGCACCGAGTCGATGAAGCTGGCCCCGGCCGGGACCTGCACGCCGGGCCGGGTGGCGGCCGGCGGGTTACGGGGCGTACGCATACTGCACCACCCAGTCCACCTCGATGTGTCCCGACGTGGAGGCCGCGGGCATGGTGGCATCCGCGCCGTCCTTCGTCTCGGCTTGAAGCGTCCAGCGCATGCTGGTGTTTGGAACACCCTCGGGCATCGTCGTCTCCCCCACAAGTTCACCGTCCCAAAACCACTTGACCTTGCCCGGCGTCCATTCCGTCGTCGCGACGTGCCAGCCGGTCCCGTCCGTGCCGGAGGGGTTCCGGGTGGTCGGGTCGAAGCGGGCGGGACCTTTCAGTGGGGAATCCTTGATCGCGGACACCCCGTAAAACGGGCCGTTGAGTTCACCTTCCGGCCAGTCGATTTCTCCGTCCAGCCAGTTGTCGCTGGTCGGCCAGAGCAGGAAGGCAATCTTGTAACCGGGCATCGTGTCGGCCCGGAACCGGATGGAGTAGCGGCCGTACGTCTGGCCCTGGTAGCCGAACGGAACCACGCTCGCCACCCGGGGACTGCCGCCCTTGGAATGCAAATAGAAATCCAGTTTGCCGTCCTTGACCGAGAGCACGGAGTCCGGGGTGTAGATCCCCTGGCCGGACGTGTCGGGGAGGTCATGATATCCCCGCACATCCGGCCCGTAGACGTCCCCCACACTCCCGCGCGCGGCCGGCTGGTTGAAGTCCTGGGTCCCCGTCTGCTTCCAGCCGGGGAGGTCCCCGACCGGCATGCTGGTGGCAGGAGCCGCCGGCTTGAGCAGCATGGCGACCGCGATGGTGAGTCCAGTCGCAAGCAGGACCGTGAGCACCCGGGTCAGCATCACGCCGCTCCTCGCCACGCTAGCCGGTTTTGTTCAGCTGGTAGATCCTGACGGCACCGTTCTCGAAGACACGCTGGACGTTGGAGGATCCGGCCAGCTGCCGCTCCAGGGTGGGAAGCGTGCCGGGGTCGAACAGGTTGTCCTTGACCGCCTGGGCGATCTGGGAGTCGGAGAAGACCACGAAGATCCGGTCCGGCTTCCAGTTGCGGTCCGCGTACCGGGCCACGTCCACAGAGGTCAGTCCATGGCCGGAGGACTGGATGAACTTGGTCAGCGACGCAGTGCGGCCCGCATCCAGGTAGCTGGGATAGTTCGGGCCCACCAGCAGCGGGAAGAAAGCGTTGGTCTCCATCACCGCGTCCTTGGGATTGACCGTGGAATCAAGCCACTGCGCGGCGGCGACGTCTTCCTTGGGGACGCGGAACTTCGCCTCGTTCTGGAAGTACGTGATGGTGAACAGCAGGGCCATGGCGGTGAGCGCCGCGACGGCACCGACAGCCGCCTTGCGGGTGCGCAGCGGACCGGACCAGAACAGCCAGGCCGCGCCGACGGCCAGCCACGGAAGGGCGAACAGGTACACCCGGAACTTGGCCTCACCGCCGTAGGACTGGATCACCAGCCAGAACAGCGGCGCGACGGCCAGCCAGGCCACCATGATGGTCTGCCGGACATTGCCCCGCAGCAGGTTGCGGATAAAACCGGCAATGCCCAGGACGCCGATGAGGATGGACAGTGCCTCCGGTGCGCGGCCCAGCAGGCCGGTGGGGCCGCCGTCCGGCGGCTCGTAGCTCGCGTTCTTGAGGATGTCGAAACCGAACAGACCGTACTTGCCGGCAACGAAGTCCAGGTTCGGCAGCAGGTACGCGACGGCGAGGAGGGCCAGCGCTGGTCCGGCCCACTTGGGACGGAAGTAGCCAAGGACGAACAGGGGGATCAGCGCCAGGCTGGCCAGGTACGGGGTCAGCTGGTGGCTGGCCACCGCCACGGCCTGCAGGACCAGCAGCACGACCGCGGCCGGGACCACCAGGGCCGGGGACGGTGTGCGAGGTTCCGCCTGCTCCGTCGCGGCCGTGGACCGGTTGAACCGTCGCTGCAGTCCGCCCAGCTTGCCCTCCATCGCGGCGGCGATCCTGGCCGGCGTGCTGCGCAGGAAGGTCAGCGCGATCAGGCACATCGTCAGGTACAGCGTGTAGGAGAACGCCTGGGGAGAGTAGTAGTTCTGGTTCACCCAGTTGGTCAGGGCGAACACCAGCGCGGCGGTCCAGTAGATCCGCCGGTTGCTGCTGAGGGTCCGGACGATCGCCAGGACGAGGGCCACATCCAGCACGGCGAAGGTGAACTCGGCCAGGGACGCGTAGTCGATGGCGTCACGGTAGCCCACCACCTCTCCCAGGAAGGCACTCATCGAGAAGAACCCGGGCCAGCGGTTGTAAATGTCGATCGATGCGTCCACCTGCCCCGTGGCGCCGATGTAGTCGGTGACAGCGATGTGCTTGTAGGACCACGGCAGCCGCGGAACGCTGACCACCATGGCCGCCGAGGCGTAGAGCATGGCGACGAGGCCGGTGACGGAAGCCGCCAGGAACGGCGTGGACGCCATCTGCCGGGCGGCGATGCCCCGGATGCAAAGCGCCAGGACGGCGGCGACGGCGACGAACCAGATCGGCGAGAATGTCGAGAGCAGGCCGGCGTCGCCGACGAGCTGGTCACCGGTCAGCGTCAGCGCCACACCCCAGAGCACCATCGCCGCGGCGAGGACCGCCCACGGGATGTAGCCGGCGGGGCGGCGGTGGCGCAGGGCATCGGTCCGCCACATCCGGCGCCAGTCGAGCGGCGGCCGGACAGTGGTCCGGGCCGGTGCCGGGAAGGCAATCAGCAGGGCGGAGGACGCCACCAGGGCCGCCGCGGCGACCGGCCGCGGCTGCCAGAGGTGGGTCCACACCATGGCCAGGGACAGGATGGTAAAGGCCGCGGCGCTAAGTACCAGGGTCCCGATGGCCCGCGCCAGCGGGTCGACGTCGGTGACCCGGCGGACCACGACCCACCCCGGAAGGACCAGGCAGCCCAACAGGGTGACCGGTGCCAGCACCGGCCCGCCCAGGCCTAGAAGAATCAGGACGGCCAGGACGACGCCGGCAGCAGCCAGCCCCACATCCAGTGGGCGCTCCGTCCGGAGCCGGTTCACCGACGAGAGGGGCGCCCGTGGCGCCGACTTCTCGTTTTCCATAATGAGACTCATGAACTTGACTTCCTCGCTTGTTCGGACATTTGGCGAGGGGAAAACGGTGTTCCATGGTGACGCCGAGATCCCCTCAAAACTGTGCGTCGTTGACTTGCGTCGGAGGAGCCTAGGCGGCTCGTCGGCGCCGGCAGGCCCGGCGCTGTAGGAGGTAATTGAACGGTCCCCGGGCCACCGAGACGAGCTCGGTGCGCAGTGCCTTGGCCATCAGTGGGTTCGGCGGCTCGCCGGCAGCGGTGTGGGTGCCGGAGTGCGTGCGGGTGTTGCGCAGGTAGTACGCGGCTCCCCGGGGTGCCCGGGCCAGCGCCATCCTTGCGGTGCGGGGGTTCAACATGATTTTGGTCAGCCAGGCGCCGAGGCCGTTGCCGTAGCCACGGGCCTGAACCATGAGTTCGTCCAGGTCGGCGCGGTGCCGGTGCCAGACGACGGCGGAAGGCTGGACCACCAGCGAGCGTCCGGCCAGGATCACCCGGGTGAACATGTCCAGGTCCTCGCCCCCGCCGGTCCTGGTGCCAACACCAAGAGCGGGGTCGAAGGCTCCGAGGGACAGGGCTGTCCGGCGGTCCAGTGCGAAATTCGCTCCGGTGCCGAAGGCTCCGACACAGAACGGGAAGACCGGAAGGTCCGCCGGCGGGTCGGCCAGGGAGTAGACCCTGGGGGCAACGGTCTTGGACCAGCTCACCCGGTCCTCGAAGTACCCCTGGGCCAGCGAGCGCAGTTCCCCGGCGGGAACCAGCCCTGTCACGCAGGCCACGTCCGGTGCCTGTTCGAACCCGGCGGCGATGGCCCGCAGCCAGCCTTCGTCCACCACGACGTCGTCGTCCGTGTACGCGACGATGTCTCCGCGGGCGTGCCGCAGCCCGGCGTTGCGCGCGTTGGACAGCCCGGGGCGGCGCTCGGAAATCAGCACCAGCCGCGGGTCGGAAAACTCGGCCCGGACCAGGTCTCTCGTCTCACTGGTACGCGCCGCGTTGTCCACCACGATGACGTCGAAATCGGGGTAGTCCAGCCGAAGGATGGCGTGCAGGGCCTTCCGCAGGCATTCCGCCCGGTCCCGGGTGCAGACGATGACGCTGATGGACGGGGTGGAGGTGGCGGCGGTCCGGGGGGCCGAGGGAAGTGCCGCGGCTGCGGCCTCCACCTCGCTCCGGGCCACCGAGCCGTCGGCCGCGTCGAGGTCGATAAAGCCCCGCACCGCCGCTCCGTCCCGGACCAGCAGCCGCGCCCGGCGGTACCCCTGCGACCCTTGCAGCCGCAGCTGGCGGCACCCGCCCAGGGAACCCAGGTCCACGGCTCCCACCCACCGGGCACCGGCCCAGTCGGGAACCGCCCCGGACCCCATGGCGGGTGCCAGCTCAAGTACCGCGCCGGCGGGATCCGGCCGCGGCGCGCTTTCGATGTCGATCACGTGGCTTCCCGCCAGGGCTGCTGCGCCGCCGCGGCTGTGGCGGCCGGTTGCAGTCCCGCGCCCGGGCTGAGCCGGCGGCCACTGAAGTAGCCGGCGGCGGTCACCCCAAGGACCGCAACATAGACACCGGCGCGCTGCAGTCCGGCCGGGTCCGCGCCGCGGCCCCAGCTGGCGAGGGCGGCGAAGAACGCCCGCGGAAGGACGCTCCGGACGTAGCGCCGCTCCGG
>DASSXE010000099.1:0-4152 GCA_035704125.1 Arthrobacter sp. | reverse complement strand
GGTACGTTCCCGTGGCAGACAACGCCCGAACCGCTGCATGTGGTGCACCAGGTGCTGCCCATGGGCTATGTGGTGGGCGGGATGCGGCACCTGATCTACGGTGCGTACCTGGCCGGGATCGTGCCGATCATGCTGGGCCTGGTTGGCTACACTTTGCTGGGACTGGCGCTGTCCGCCGTCGCCGTTCGGAAGCACAAGTTCTGGACGCTCAAGACCCTGAAACCGGAGATCGCCGTATGACCAGCAAGATCAGTGCAGCCGGCGGCCCGGACTCCGAGCCCGGAGACAGGAAGCTCAGGCCCGGCCGCACAAATGCCACCAAGCAGAAGCTGTTCGAGGCCTCGATGGAGCTGATCGGTGAGCGCGGGGCGGCGGGTGTGACGGTGGATGAGATCGCCGCCGCCGCCGGCGTCTCCAAGGGCACGGTGTACTACAACTTTGGCAGCAAGGCGGACCTGATTGCCCAGTTGCTGCGCTACGGCGTCGACATCCTGATGGCCCGGCTGCTCAGCGTCAAGGACGATTCAGCCGATCCGCTCCTCGCGATGGACGAGATGATCGGCCAGGCGATGGACTTCATGGCCGAGTACCCGTCGTTCGCGCGGCTGTGGGTCAGCGAGAACTGGCGCACGCCCAGCGAATGGCAGGACACCTTCGCCGAGCTGCGCGGCCGGCTCCTGGGCGTCATCGGCTCCGCCATCGAGGCGGTGGCTGCCCGGTACCCGGTGGACCCGGACATCTCCCGCGGCAGCCTGGAGACCGCCATCTTCGGGGCCTGTTTCGTGGTGGGACTGGACCGGCAGACCTACAATCCGGAACGGACGCGGGCGCAAAGCGTCGCCGCGATCATGGCCAGCATGCGTGGCTACGTCCTGAAATAGCGCCGCTCGGGGATGATTGGATCCATGCGCCACATGGGAAAAAGCGGCAAGACTGCCATCGGAGCGGCCCTGGCCGCGCTGGCGTTGCTGGTGCTCGCCGGGGCCACCATGCACGAGACGGTGGCGCTCTGGTTCCTCGCGGCCGCGGCCCTGGCGTACGTGGCCTGCGTGGCCGAGGTCATCGTCCGACGGCGGCACAAGACGCTGCTGGCCAGCGGGGTTGGCAGCATCCTCTTCATCGCCTTCGGCATCGCCTTCCTGCGGCAGTGGGGGCTGGCCTTCAACCCTGATCCCGAGGCGCTCTCCACCCGCGTGGACGCCGAGCACCCTGACCTCTACTTTTACCTCTCGGCCGGCGCGGGCGCGGCCACGTTGCTCCTGTTGCTGGCCGGAACGGTCCTGCCCGGCCGGCGACGCCTCACCAGGTCCGGCGCAGCTGCCCGGCCGGTCACCGCGGTCCGGCGCCCGGCTGCGGCCCGCCAGCCCGCCTCGCGGCAACCGGCGTCGCGGCAGCCCGCATCGCGTCAATCCGCGTCACGGCAACCGGCTTCCCGGCAACCCGCGGCCCGCCAGCCCGCTGCGCTTCAACCGGCAAGCCGTCAGTCCGCGGCCCGGCCCGCCGCCCGCCCGGCCGCCAAACCGTCGTCGTCGGCCAAGCCGGCAGCCAAATCCTTGCCGAAGCCTGCGCCCAAGTCGTCCGCCAAACCCTCGCCCTCCGCCGGCCGGACCTCCACGCGCCGCTGACCGGCGCGCCCCGCCGCGTTCCTGCGGGACCGGACCGCCCCGAGCGACCCGGGTCCGCGCAGCACCGCGATACCCACTCCGGCCAGCAGCAGCACACCGCCGGCGATTTCGGCCGCGGACGGCCGCTCGGCGAGCACCAGCCAGGCCGTCGTCATCCCGACCACCGGGACCAGCAGGGTGAAGGGCACCACCGCCGAGGACGGGTACAGGCCCAGCAACCGGTTCCAGATGCCGTAACCCACCAGGGACCCGAAGACCGCGGTATAGATGGCACTGAGGATGGTCACCGGCGGCAGGTCCAGCAGCGCCCCTGACACCGCCGCGGGGCCATCCAACAGGAGGGACAGACCGGCCAGCGGCAGCGGCACCACCGCCCCGGACCACACCACCAGGCCCAGCCCGGAGGCGGCCCTCGCCTTGCGGACCACCACGTTGCCGGCCGCCCAGGACAGGGCCGCCGCGAGGACGATCAGCAGCGGCAGCAGCGGCGCCACGAGGCTCCGGCCGACCGCCACCACCGCCAGCCCCGCTATCCCGAGCACCACCCCGGCGAGCTGGCGCCCGGTGGGGCGTTCGGCCAGGAACCCGGCGGCCAGCAGCACCGTCAGCAGCACCTGGGCCTGGATGACGAGAGAAGCCAGCCCGGCAGGCATGCCCAGCCCCATGGCCAGATACAGCAGCCCGAACTGGCCGGCGCTCATCAGCAGCCCGACGCCGATGATGACCCGCCAACTGACGTCGGGTTTGCGGATAAAGAAGATGCAGGGGAAGACCACCAGCGTGAAGCGCATGGCCGCAAACAACAGCGGCGGCATGTGGGCGCCCGGCGGATGCAGGCCCAGATCGATCGCGACGAAGTTGACGCCCCAGAGGAACGCCACCAGCAGGGCCAGCCCGGAGTGCCGCGGGCTCATCGCACCGTCCGCTGCAGGGAATCCGGGTCCGGGCCCAACTGACCGGCGACCCGCTCAGAGATTACGGGGCCGCCCGCCGTGCGGTTCGTCCGCGTCGCGCCGCTCCGCACTAGCCTGGTCGCGGGCCTCGGCTGTCCCCTCGGCCGTCCCCTCGTCGGCGGGGGCACGGTGGCTGCGGTCGCGGCGCAGCTCTCCGTAATCACCCTCGGGGGCCGGCTCGCGGACGGGATCGGAGCCGGTGTGGTGGTTCCCGGGGCCGTCGTCGTGCCGGACCTCGCCGGTGGCGGCGTCCCCGCGGCCGGACCGCGCCACGTCCGGGTCGACGTCGTCGGCCTTGCGCAGCTGTTCCTCAGCGTTGGCGCGCACGGACGCCGCTTCCTGCTGCGTCCCCCGGGCCTGCTGGCGGAGGCGTTCGGCCTCGACCTCGGCGGCCTTGGCGTCCGCTTCCGCGCGGGCCGCCTTCGCCTCGTGCTCCCTGGCGGCCAGCTGGTCGGCCTCGGCCTTCTCACGCAGCTCCGCCGCCCGGTGCCGGTCGGCTTCGGTCTTGCGTTTCCTGCTGACGTTTACCGCCACCGCCACGATCGCCAGTACAACGACGATGCCGACGATGATCCCAACGAGCTGCCCTGAATCCACGATGATCCACCTTTTCCCTCGGTTGCCTGTACGTCATCTGCAGTAAAAGCTCCAACAGGCCCAGTAAACAACACATTCAGTGGGCTGACCATGAGGCAGGACCGCGGACAGCTACTTGGCCCGCGGCACCGCGAAGTGGGTAAGCCGGGCGTCCTGGCCGTCCAGTTCGGCCCACGACTTCTCTGTTTCCAGCACGGTCAGGCCGCTGGTGGGGTAGCGGGTGGCGGCATCCATGTAAGCGTCATGGTTGGAATCCCGGGACGCCAGATGCATGGCCAAATCCTGCACCCCGGGCATGTGGGAGATCACCATCAGCGTCGTCACGGTATCCGGAACGTGGTTAATGACGGACAGCATGCGCAGCGCCGAAGCGCCGTACAGCCCTTCCTCCAGCTTCGGCGTCGGCGCCTTGTCTCCGAGTTCGTTGCAGACCCAGGTACAGGTCTGCCGGGTGCGCAGGGCGCTGGAGCAGAGGATGAAGTCCGGGACCACGCCGTGGCGGACGAGCCAGGCCCCCGCCAGCGGCGCTTCCCGGTGTCCGCGTTCCTCCAGCGGCCGGTCGTGGTCCGCAACGCCGCCGGGCCAGTCGGCTTTGGCGTGCCGCATGATCACAAGGCGTCGGAGATGGTGCTGGCTCATGGCCCAAGCCTAGCCGGGGACGCCGGCCGCCGGCGCGCCCGCAGGAGCTAGATGGAGTATTCCGGAGCGGCCCAGACGACCACTTCGGGGTGCTCGTAGAACCGGTAGCCCTGGCCGCGGACGGTGCGGACCGTGTTGGCCAGGCGGCCGAGCTTGGAGCGCAGGCGGCGGATGTGCACGTCAATGGTCCGCTCGTTGGGGACCTCTTCGGCGTTGCGCCACAGCCCCTCGAGCAGCTCGTCGCGGCCCACGGTGCGGGTGCCGTTCTCCACAAGGTAGTTCAGCAGCTCGAATTCCTTGAACGTCAGGTTCAGGGATTCGCCGTCGAGCGCCACCTC
>DASSXE010000384.1:0-2142 GCA_035704125.1 Arthrobacter sp. | reverse complement strand
TTGCCGTCCAGGTAGGACAGGTCCGTTTCGGTGCCGACGAACTGGTCCCGGTAGGCGGCCAGCGGGTCGGCGGCGTCGAGTTCCCGGGCGCGCCGCCACAGCGCGTCGGTGGCCGCGGCCGGCGTGGTTTGCTGTTCGACGCTCACTGGCCAATCTCCGTTCGTACGGCAAAAAGCTCGGGGAAGAAGGTCAGCTCCAAGGCCTTCTGCAGGAAGGCGGCTCCGCTGGAACCGCCGGTGCCGGCCTTCATGCCGATGGTGCGCTGCACGGTGCGCAGGTGGCGGAAGCGCCAAAGCTGGAAGTTGTCTTCGAGGTCGACCAGTTCTTCGCAGGCCTCGTAGGCGCCCCAATTGTCGGCGGCATTCTCGTAGATGTACTTGAACACGGGGACGAGTTCCGGGCGGAATTCGTGCGCCTGGCTGACATCGCGGTCCAGCACGGAGGCGGGGACGTCGAAGCCCTGGCGCTTGAGGTAGGCGAGGAAGTCGTCGTAGATGCTGGGCGCTTCCAGCAGCTCCAGCAGCATGGCGTGGGCTTCAGGGTCAGATTCGAAGACCGGGAGCATCTTGCGGTTCTTGTTCCCCAGCAGGAACTCCACCGCGCGGTACTGGCTGGACTGGAAGCCGGAGGAGTTGCCAAGGAAGCCGCGGAACTGGGAATACTCGGTGGGCGTCAGGGTGGCAAGCACGGACCACTGCTCGGTGAGGGTCTTCTGGATGTGCTTGACCCGGGCGATGGCCTTCAGGGCGGAGCCGAGGTCATCGGCCCGCAGCCAGGCCGCGGCGCTGCGGAGCTCGTGCAGCACCAGCTTGAGCCACAGTTCGGTGGTCTGGTGCTGGATGATGAACAGCATCTCGTCGTGGTGTTCCGGTGAGCTCACCGGCTGCTGGGCGCTGAGCAGGGTGGGCAGCTGCAGGTAAGAGGCGTAGCTCATCCGGGAGCTGAAGTCGCGGACGATGTCCTTGTCCAGTTCCCGGGTGTTCTTCTCGAGTGTCACGTCTGGTGCCTTCCTTGCCGGGCAGCGGTGTCAGCCGGCGAACAGGATGTCATGGGCCTGGACGACGTCCAGACGCATCTGCTCAATCAGAGCCTCCGGCCCACGGTACGCGACCATGCCGCGCAGCCGCGCTACGAATTCGACGACGATTGTCTGGTCGTAGAGATCGAAGTCCTCGACCGCTTCCTCGGGCCGGTCGATGACGTGGGCCTCGACCTGCCGGCTGACGCCGTCGAAGGTCGGGTTGGATCCCACCGAGATCGCCGCGGGCCAGCGGGTTCCGGCCTGGTCCACCAGCCAGCCGGCGTAGATGCCGTCGGCGGGAATGTAGCCGCTGGCGTCGGGAGAGAGGTTGGCGGTGGGAAAGCCGAGGTCGCGGCCCCGGGCGGCGCCGTGCACCACCTCGCCGCGCATCCGGTGCGGCCGGCCGAGAACGGCCGCGGCGGTGGCGACGTCGCCTTCCCGCAGGGCTTCCCGGACCCAGGTGGAGGAGCAGCGGCGGTCGCCTGCCCCGCCTGCCCCGCCGTCGTGCTTTGTGTCCCCATGCTCGCCTGCAGCCGCGTGCAGCGGGTAGCCTTCGGCGCCGAATTCGTTGATGACCTGGACCTCGAAGCCGAGCTTCTCCCCCAGTTCCTTCATGGTGTCCAGGTCCCCGGAGTTCGCGCGGCCGAAGCGCGTGTCGTGGCCGATCACGACGTGGCTGGCCTTGAGCGTGTCGACGATGACGGAGGAGACAAACTCCTCGGGGGTGAGGCTCGCGAGGTCAAGGGAGTATTTCATCACCAGGACGGCGTCGAGGCCCACCTCTCCGAGTGCCACCAGTTTGTCCTCGAGGCCCATGATCAGTTCGGGGGCCGATTCCGGGCGGTGCACCTGGGCCGGATGCGGGTCGAAGGTAATGACGACGGCGCGGGCGTGGTTCAGGCGGGCGGTGCGGATCAGTTGCGAGAGCACCTGCTGGTGGCCGCGGTGCACGCCGTCGAAGTTGCCGATCGTGACGACGGTCGGGCCGAAGTCCGCCGGGACTTCGGAGGGATCGTTCCAGATGTGGACCATCTACCTCGCCTTTTGCTGCCTGCCAGAAACTCCTCCGGAGGGGTTGGGCCGGCTCCGGAACTCTCCTAGGTTACCCGCATTCGACCCGC
>DASSXE010000433.1:0-2786 GCA_035704125.1 Arthrobacter sp. | reverse complement strand
CCGCCACGCTTCTGCGTGAGCTTGCTGCCGGTCTCAGGATCATGCCGGGCCGTCAGCGCGTAAGCCAGGCGCGTGCACACGTACGCCACTCCGCCGGCGATGACGGGCGCAAAGATGGCCGGCAGGATGACCTTCTGCAGGAGGGACTCGAAGTTCACCGAGTGGATGCCGATGCCGGCAATTGCAGCGCCGATGAGGCCGCCAAAGAGAGCATGCGACGAACTCGACGGAAGACCCTTGAGCCAAGTGATCATGTTCCAGAGGATGGCGCCCATCAATCCGGCAAAGATGATGTCCGGAGTGATCTGGATGCCGTCGGACCCCTCCTTGATGATGCCGCCGGATACTGTCTTGGCAACTTCGGTGGACAGGAACGCTCCGACCAGGTTCAGGACCGCTGCCAGGGCAACCGCCGTCTTGGGTTTGATGGCACCGGTGGCGATAGGCGTAGCCATTGCGTTGGCGGTGTCATGAAAGCCGTTGGTGAAGTCGAAAAATAGTGCCAGCGCTATTACCAGCGCCACCATGAAGGTGATTTCCACCTGTTGCCCAATCTGCAGAGTCGACGGTCAGCAGTTTCATTCCCCGTGGCGGCCTTGTCGGGCACTGTTCACCCGCTATTTTGCCGGAGTCACTTGCGCGCTTCACCAAAGCTGTCCTGAAACCCTATAGATCGTACGTGGGAATGGGGGCACGGCAAAACATCGCGGCCGGTCCCCGTGCGGGCTGCGGTAGTCCGGGCCTCCCGGCACGGCCCCGGCGGATCAGGCCTGCGACATCCCTTGGCTGGCACCGGCGTCGAGCGCCCCGGCGATCCTGGCCTCCAGGGCCGCCGTCGCCGCCTCGGGCAGCACGATCAGGCCGTCGAGTTCGCGCCGCGCCCGCTTATAGGCCGTTTGCCGTTCGGCCGGTGTGGCTGCAGCGTCGGAGGCGATCCTCAGCAGCTTCCGCGCGGTGGCGAGCCGGTCGCGTTCCGGGCCGGTGAACTTTCCGTCCCTGATCCGGTGCGCCTCGCGTTCGGCGATGTCGAACGCCAGCTCGAAGCCGTGGACCGCGGCCCGGTAGTCCGCCAGCCGCGCCGTGGTCTGCGGCTGGTCCGCCGCCGCCGGCCGGAGGCCGTCGGCTTCCCGCTTGGCGCGGAGGAAGGCCACGGTGAGCGGTTCCCGGACATCGGTCATGACCGGGAAGTCGATGAGTTTCCCCACGTCCAGTTCGTACGCCAGCCAGCGGCGGTTCACGGCATCGTGGGCGTCGAGCAGCAGCTGCACCTCGTCGCGGCTGCTTTGCCGGACCTCCGCCTGCTGGTTCTTGAGCCGGTACAGTTCCACCTTCCGCCGGTGGCGGCGTTCGGCGGCCTTGCTCCAGGACCTGGCCCAGCTGCCGCCCAGGGCGCTGAGGGGGAACACCAGCCACCAGTTGTGGCCAATGAAGGCGAAGAAGGAATCCACGGCCTCATCCTCCCACCGGGCGGGGGCAGGGAAAAGCCCCCTCCGGGGAGGGGGCTTCCCGGCTGCCGGTCCGGCTCAGTCGCCGTGCTTGACCTTGTGGACCCGTGTCACGACGGTGGGACACGGGACGTTCAGCAGCACGGCGTGGGCGGTCGAGCCGAGCAGCAGACGGGAGAAGCCTCCGCGGCCGCGGCTGCCGACCACCAGCAGGCGGGCCTCCTTAGCCACGTCCACCAGGGCCTTGGCCGGGTCGGTGTCGGTTTCCAGCCGCTGGTTGACCACCAGGTCCGGGTACTTGTCGCGCAGGCCGGCGACGGATTCGGCCAGTACCACCCGGTCCTCCTCGACGATGGTCTCGGCCAGTCCGCTCTCGGGCAGTTGGTGTTCCACCCAGCGGGCCGGGTTGCGGAAGGCCAGGACGGCGGTCAGTTCGTCTCCGCCGCGGTCGGCCTCGGCGGCGGCGTACGCCACGGCCTGCAGCGACTCTTCGGAACCGTCGACACCGACCACCACGCCGCGGTTTCCGGTGCCGCGGGCCGCGGGGATGACGGCCACCGGGCTGTCCGAGGCGGAGACGACCTGCAACGCACGGTCGGTCATCGGCCCGCCGTCGAGCCAATGCTTGTCGTGGCCGCCCACCACCACGAGGGAAGCGTTCTGGGACGCGTCGCGCAAGGCGGATCCGGGGCTTCCGTGCCTGAGTTCCACGTCCAGCTTCACGTCGGGTGCCTGCTTGGCCGCGCTGGCTTTGGCCTTCTCCAGCAGTTCCATTCCGGATTCCCGGATGAGTTCGTGGTATTGGAAATCAGGGGACATCCAGCGGTCGTCCACGGCGTGGACGCACAGTACCGGGACCTTCCGCTCGGCGGCGCGTTCCAGCGCCCATGTCAGCGCAGCCTCGCTGCCCGCCGACCCGTTGATGCCGACGACGATTGGTTTACTCATGCTTACCCTGCTCTTTTCCGTCGCGAGGCCCTGCGCCGGGCCTCTGCGGCGGTCCGGCAGCGCACCCTTCTGTGACCGCTGCGCCGGGCGCTGCAGGAGCCTGTTGCTCTGGCCGCTGCTGTCTGGCATGACGCGCCGGCAGCCCCGTGGAGCTGCCGACACCTCAGTCTGGCCCTGCGCGGCGGACCGGGTTAGGGCCTTAAGCCCCGCACCGCGGAGTCACGGGAGGGCGCCCTAGAATCCGCTGGGTTCGGTCTCAAACTCCGGCTCACTGGGCGGCCGCTCGTGGTGGACCGGCCGCAGGGCGGAGGTCTCCTCCAGCCAGATCAGCGCATCGTAGCGCTCCCCCATCCGGGTCGGGACGTAGTTGCCGCGCTCGCGTTCCGGGTTGTA
>DASSXE010000089.1:0-2112 GCA_035704125.1 Arthrobacter sp. | reverse complement strand
TCGAAGAGTTCCCCGAGCCGGGCAGCACCGTCCAGCATGGAGTATTCGGTGTGGTTGTGGAGATGGACGAACGAGTTGTTGCTGGAAGTCACCGACTCATTCTAGTGCCGGGCACCGACAGGCCGTGCCCGGCACGCGGCGGCGCGCGGACCTCCGCTCAGGCGTCTCCGGACTCCAGGACCTCCAGCGCGTACCTGAGGTCCTGCGGGTACTCGCTGGTAACGGTGACCCGCTCCCCGGTCCGCGGATGGTCGAAGGACAGCTGCCGGGCGTGCAGCCACTGCCGGGTCAGCCCCAGCGTGGCGGCAAGCCGCGGATCCGCGCCGTAGGTCAGGTCGCCGACACACGGGTGGCGGAGGGCGGAGAAGTGCACCCGGATCTGGTGGGTGCGGCCGGTCTCCAGGTGCACTTCCACCAGCGAGGCCTTGCCGTAGGCCTCCATCACCTCGTAGTGGGTCACCGAGTCGCGGCCGTCCTCGACGACGGCAAAGCGCCAGTCGTGGCCGGGGTGCCGGCCGATCGGGGCATCGATGGTGCCGGCCAGCGGGTCGGGCAGGCCCTGGACGACGGCGTGGTAGACCTTGTCCACGGTGCGTTCCTTGAAGGCCCGCTTCAGCGCCGTGTAGGCATTCTCGGTCTTGGCGACCACCATGACGCCGGAGGTCCCGACGTCGAGCCGGTGCACGATCCCGGCCCGTTCCGCGGACCCGGAGGTGGAGATCCGGTACCCGGCGCCGGCCAGGCCGCCGACGACGGTGGGTCCCACCCAACCGGGTGAGGGGTGTGCGGCTACCCCGACGGGTTTGTCGATGACGACGAATTCGTCGTCGTCGAGCAGGATCTTTAGGCCTTCCACAACTTCCTCCACGACTTCCAGGGGGTCCCGGCGGTCCGGGACGACGACGTCGAGCGCGACGCCGGCGGTGAGCTTGAGCGACTTCCCGACCGGTTTCCCGTTGCTGCGGACGTTCCCGCCGGCGATCAGGGCGGCCGCCTGGGACCGGGAGATGTCCATTAGCCGGGCCAGGCCGGCGTCGACGCGGGCGCCGGCGAGCTCGTCGGGGACGGTGAAGTGCTGCGCCGCTGCCCCGGCGTCCGGGGTGGAGTCAGTCATTGGTTTCCCGTTCCGGCCGGTCCTGGTGGTGGCGCGAACCGTCGAGTGAAATTCCGCGCAGCGTCAGCAGGCAGATGAGGACCACCGAGGACACCACCGCCGAGTCGGCGATGTTGAAGATGGCGAAGTTGGGCAGCTGGATGAAGTCCACCACGTGGCCCATGCCGAAGGACGGGTCGCGGAACAGCCGGTCCGTGAGGTTGCCGAGCGCCCCGCCGAGCAGCAGGCCCAGGGCCAGCGCCCACCCTTTCGAACCGAGCTTGCGCACCTGCAGCAGGATGGCCACGGAGACAACGGCCATGATGATGGTGAAGACCCAGGTGACATTCTCGCCGATGGAGAACGCGGCCCCGGAGTTGCGGATGTAGTACCAGTGCAGCAGCGGCGGCAGCACCGGGGTCCGTTCCCCCTCGATCATCGTCGCGGTAACCCACAGCTTGGTCAGCTGGTCGAACACGTAGGCGAACACCGCGAATCCGGCGAAGATGGACAGCAGGAGGGCGCGCCGCGGCTTGCGGGCGGGCGCGGCCTGCGGGGCGGCGGGGATCGGTGCGTTCGTCATGATGCTTTCATTCCTGGGGCACTGGGCCGGGGGTGGGCCTGTCGGGAAGTACCCGTGGCTGTGCCGATAAATAATGCCAAAAGCCGGTGGCCGAGGAGTCCTCAGCCACCGGCTTTCAGAATACTTGCTAAAGCTGCTAGTTCGCTTCGACCTCGGGGGCCGCAACCGAACCGCGGGCGTCCAGGTCGCGCAGCTGGCCTTCGATGTAAGCCTTCAGGCGTGAGCGGTAGTCGCGCTCGAAGCCACGCAGCTGCTCGACCTTGCGCTCGAGCACGGAGCGCTGCTGCTCCAGGGCGCCGAGGATCTTGCGGGACTTTTCCTGCGCGTCGTTGACCAGGCTGCTGGCTTCGATCTGCGCCTCGGCGATGATCTTGTCGCGCTGCTGCTCGCCGTCGGCGACGTGCTTGTCGTGCATCTGCTGGGCCATGGCCAGCAG
>DASSXE010000031.1:0-2953 GCA_035704125.1 Arthrobacter sp. | reverse complement strand
CGCCGTGAGGTCCAGGTTGGCCACGTAGCCGCCGTTCCAGGAACTGGTCAGGCGCCAGCCGGCCGATAGGGCTGTCCCGGTACCAGGCGTGGGGCTGGGGGTCGGGGTAGGCGTCGGCGTGGGCGTGGGGCTGGTAGTCGGGGTCGGCGTCGGCGTCGGCGTGGGACTGGTGGTCGGCGTCGGCGTCGGAACGGGGATGACGGCCGACGGCGCGGCGGTCAGGATCGGAGCCAGGGCATCCAGTTTCGCCCGCTCCGGCGTGCGCCAATCGGCCTGGACCAGGCCGCCCGTGCCGGCGGAGTTCGGGTTGAACGCCCAGTACGCAAAGGACATGTCGTTTGTCTTCAGGTAGCTGACGATCGACCCCATCCAGGCCTTGTCCGACGCCGTGGCCAGGGCGGTGCCGAACTCGCCCAGCAGCACCGGCGCGATGCCCTGTTTCTGCAGGTAGCCCCAGTTCCGGTCCCAGACGGCCGGGAGATTGGCAGGGTAGGCGGGGTCGCTGAACCACTTCTGGGCGAAGAGCGACGCCGGGTAGTCATGCGGGGAGTAGACCACCCGGTGGGGCGTCGCCAGGGAGACCGGCTTAGCGCCGGCGTCGGCCAGCCCGCCGCCCCACCAGGTGCCGCCGGCCGTCGCCTGGTTCTCGATGCCCTCGACGATGATCAGCAGGTTCGGGTTGGCGGCCAGCACAGCGTTACCGCCCCGGGTAGCGGCCGCCTGCCAATCGGTGGCGGCCGGGCCGCCCCAGGTCGCGGCGCCGGCCGGTTCGTTGTGTAGATCGGCACCGATCACGGTCGGGTCGTTCTTGTAGCGGTTGGCCAGCATCTGCCAGTCCGAGATCCACCGGGACTCCGGGACGGCAGCGGTGTACCAGAGCGGCGACTGGCTGGCAGAGGACGGACGGTGCCGGTCCAGGATGATGTTCAGGCCGTTGGCTTTGGCTCGGGCGACCACCGTGTCCATGACGTCCAGCGGCCGCTTGCCCTCAAGGTTGTAGGCACGGTTCGCCCAGTAGTTGACGCTGCCCTTGATGCTCGTGGCGGCCAGGCACTCGTTGGAGTAAGGCAGCCGGACGGTGTTGAAGCCCATGGACTTGATGTTGGCCAGCGCCTCGTCGATGGTCAGGGTGCCCCAGAGGCCGTGCGGCACGCAGTCAGGGGTTTCCAGCCCGAACCAGGATGTTGCCTTGATCGTGTAGGGGCTGTTGTTCGAGTCCCGGATCGTCCCGCCGTCGGTGTGCAGCCATCCTGTTGCCACCGGAGTGGTGTCCGCAACGCGAGCCAGTCCCGGCTCCCCCACGGCCGCGGGGCCTGCGCAACCGGCCATCGACAACACGGCAGCAACTGCGGCGGCTACGGCCGCCGTGACGGCGGCCGGGCGCCGGCGGCCGGGCGTAGCAACTGTGGGGCGGCCTGATGTCACATTTCCTCCAAGGTCCAGGGCCAGGCAGGCCCACTGACGCTCACCGTACCGATCCCGGCGGGGGACCCGGCCGCGACGCTCTGGCGCTGTCGGGAAAATTTCCGGACCCGCCAGCCCCGGCGTAGTGCAGTCCCGTGGCCGGTTCCCGCCGAAAACTCCGGTTGCGGGAAGCGGCGGCACTTGCGCAAGTGATCATAAGCAGGCTTAGGATAGGGGCATGGCCGTATCGAGCGGCCGCCAACCAGAGGAGGAACACCATGGGACTAGGCGACAAGATCGAGAACGCTGCCGAGAAGGCTACCGGCAAGGGCAAGGAAGCTGCCGGCAAGGCGACGGGCGACGATAGCCTGCGCGCAGAGGGCCAGGCCGACCAGGCCAAGGGTGACCTCAAGCAGGCCGGCGAGAAGGTCAAGGACGCCTTCAAGAAGGATTGATTCGACCCGCTGACTTAGGGCGCATCCCCGTGGGGATGCGCCCTTTGTCGTATCCCGGGCGAAACGGGGTTAGAACTTTCCGAACTTGGCGCGGGCCATCGAGTAGACGCCATAGCAAATCAGGCCGGCTGCGACGGCGGCGAGCAGGACGACGCCGAAAGGCTGCGAGCCGAGCGTCTTGAGGCCACCGTCCAAGCCGGAGGATTTCGACGGATCCGCTGTCGCAGCGGCCACGATGATAAGGATTCCGACGACGGCGAGTACCACGCCCTTGGCGGCGTAGCCGACCGTTCCGAGCCATTCGACGGCTGTGCGGGCGCTGCCTGGGTCTTGAAGATCCTTCATGAATTTGCGGGTGATGCCGCGGTAGACATAGAAGACGCCGGCGCCAATGATGGCCAGCCCGATGACGATCAGCAGCACCACCCCGGCGGGTGCAGCCAGGATCTTCCCGGTGAAGTCGCTTGCCGACTGGCTCGAGTTCTTGTTCCCGCCGGAGGCGAACACCGCGAAGGTGAAGGCGAGGAAGCCGAATACCAAGGCCTTGCCGAGCGCCGTTGCTCCCTCCCGCACCTTCTTTTTCGTCTCGCCCTTGGTGCGGGCCGCCATCACGGCCTCACTGACCATCCAGAGGGCGAGAGCGGCGCAGGCAGCGAATCCTGCCCAGAGCAGGAGCGTGCCGCCGGGCTTGGAGGCCAGCGAGCCGATGGCTCCGGACTGGTCGGCCTGGCCGCCCTGTCCCCTGTCGATCTGCAGGGCAATGGCGCCGATCAGGATATGGACCAGGCCGATGAAGATGAATCCGGCGCGCGCCAGGTTGCGCAGGACCGGTCCGCGGCTGGCGGAGGCCGCTTCCGAGACCGCCCGGTTGGCTTTTTGCGAGGCATCGCCCACGACAAGATCCTTCGCTATGTACTTACTCTTCGGTTGTCCGCTCAGCATAGCCAGTCCGCCGTCGTCGTGGAACGCAGGTGTGCCCGGCATCAGGGGCGGTGCGGGAGGGAGCCGTGTCCGTGACATCGGCAGGACCGGCGGAGGGATCTCCGGGTGCCTTGAACTGTGGAGCTAAGGAGATTCGAACTCCTGACCTCTTC
>DASSXE010000026.1:0-5560 GCA_035704125.1 Arthrobacter sp. | reverse complement strand
TCGTAGCCGCGGGGAGTGCTCTCTGAGGCCTTCTGGTTGCTCTCGTTTCCCGGCGACAGGCGCTTGGCCCACCCGGCGAGGGCGGCGCCGGGCTTGGAACCCGAAGTCTCCGCGGCGGGCTTCGGGGCCTTGGGCGCGCGGGGTTTGCGGACCGGCGCTGCTGCCTCACGTGCCACGACGTGGGCCGGGGTCTCCGGGCGGTGCAGGAAGTCACCGGCGAAGACCGGAATCAGCCGTGCCAGCACGGTGCCGGCGAAGAGCCCCAGGGCACCCACCAGCCCCAGCAGCATGCTGGGCACGAAGGCACCGGCGGCGGCCAGGAAGAAGAACGCGAGACTGAAGCACGCGACGACGGAGGCGAACTGGTCGATGGAGAGCGAACCGATGCGGATCCTGGTGCCGGGGCTGACCCTGCGGGCCACGAACAGCGCCGCAACGATCAGCGGCAGCAGGATCCCGAGGCCCAGGAAGAACAGGCTGCCCAGGTTCCAGAGGTTGTAGCGGACCGCGAACATCGGGATCAGGGAGGCGATGAACAGGACCAGAACCGAGCCGAAGACGGTGAGGTCCCGCACGGTGAAGGGGCCAACGACGGCCTCGTTGTTCTTCAGGTTCGGCTTGTCCACGGTGAACCGAGGCTGTTCCGCCCTTCCGTCGGACTGTGCCGGGGCCACCGGGCCGTCGTTGCGGGAGGGCGCGCGGAGCTGCCCGTTGCCTTGCTCGTTCATTCTGTTCTCCTTAGCGTGGCGGCACCCTGGACAGTGCTGCCTAACGGCAGGCAAAACCGGGACCGCCAGCGGTCCCGTCGCCCCCATCGGATGTCACGACTTCATCTCAGCCTAGTCAAGAGCAGGACCGATCACTAGCTGACCGGCCGTAACTCCAGCACCTGCTTGCCACCCCTCAGGGCCGCGCCCGATGGCCGCGCGTGGAAAGCCGCCGCCACCATTCGGCGCTTAATAAACACCGTTCGCGGCGCTCTTTGTGACCGGGCACACGTTCTGTCAGACCCGGGCGCTAGGGTGTATTTCGGAACAGCTCAAGAGGCACGTCCGTAACCAGCCGATGCCCGGTGCCGCGCAGACGGTGCCGGCGGCGGGGACGGGCCGCCCGCGCAGCACGGATCGATGAATGATGAGGTTCACCATGTCCCAGCAGACCCCCGGGTCCACCGCCACTGCCCGGCAGGGCGACGCCTTCGAAAACCTGTCACAGGAGAACCGGAAGTTCGCCCCTTCCGCCGAGTTCGCGGCCAACGCCGTGGTCACGGCCGGCGAGTACGCGGAGGCCGACGCCGACCGTCCGGCCTTCTGGGCCAAGCAGGCCCGCACCCTGTTGAGCTGGAGCAAGGACTTCACGCAGACCCTGGACTGGTCCACTCCCCCGTTTGCCAAGTGGTTCGTCGGCGGTGAGGTCAACGCTGCCTACAACGCCCTGGACCGGCACGTGGAGGCCGGCAACGGCGACCGGGTCGCCATCTATTTCGAGGGCGAGCCCGGCGATACCCGCACGTACACGTACGCCCAGCTCACCGAGGAGGTCAAGAAGGCGGCCAACGCGTTTGAGTCGCTCGGCGTCGTCAAGGGCGACCGTGTCGCCGTCTACCTGCCGATGATTCCCGAGGCTGTCATCACGCTGCTGGCCTGCGCCCGGATCGGCGCCATCCATTCGGTCGTCTTCGGCGGTTTCTCCGCCGAGGCGCTCCGGTCCCGGATCGACGACGCCGAAGCTAAGCTCGTGGTCACGGCCGACGGTACCTACCGCCGCGGCAAGCCCAGCTCGCTCAAGCACGCCGTCGACGATGCCCTGGCCCATGAGGGCGACGGTGACGGACACACCGTGCAGAACGTCGTGGTGGTCAAGCGCAACGGCCAGGACGTCGACTGGCATGAGGGCCGCGACCACTGGTGGTCCGACACCGTCGACCAGGCCTCTCCCGAGCACACCGCCGTCGGCCACGACGCCGAGCATCCGCTGTTCATCCTCTACACCTCCGGCACCACCGGAAAGCCGAAGGGCATCCTGCACACCACCGGCGGGTACCTCACGCAGGGCGCCTACACCCACAAGGCCGTCTTCGATCTGCACCCGGAGACGGACGTCTACTGGTGCACGGCCGACGTCGGCTGGATCACCGGCCACTCCTACGTCGCCTACGCCCCGCTCATCAACGGCGCCACCCAGGTGATGTATGAGGGAACCCCGGATTCGCCGCACCAGGGCCGCTGGTGGGAAATCGTGGAAAAGTACAAGGTTTCCATCCTCTACACCGCCCCCACCGCAATCCGGACCTTCATGAAGTGGGGCAAGGACATCCCGGCCAAGTACGACCTCTCCTCCATCCGGGTCCTGGGCTCGGTGGGCGAACCCATCAACCCCGAGGCGTGGATGTGGTACCGGGAAGTCATCGGCGCCAACGCCGGGGCCAACGGCGAGAAGAAGGACAACCCGGCACCGATCGTCGACACCTGGTGGCAGACCGAAACCGGTGCCCAGATGATCGCGCCGCTGCCGGGCGTGACCGCCACCAAGCCCGGCTCGGCGCAGGTTCCGTTGCCCGGCATCGCCGTGGACGTGGTCGACGAGGCGGGCGAATCCGTCCCGAACGGCGCCGGCGGCTACCTGGTGATCCGCGAACCCTGGCCGGCCATGCTGCGCGGCATCTGGGGGGACCCGGAACGGTTCAAGGAGACCTACTGGTCGCGCTTCGAGAGCATGTACTTCGCCGGGGACGGGGCCAAGAAGGACGACGACGGCGACATCTGGCTGCTGGGCCGGGTGGACGACGTGATGAACATTTCCGGCCACCGGCTTTCGACGGCGGAGATCGAGTCCGCCCTGGTGTCGCACCCCGCGGTGGCGGAGGCCGCCGTCGTTGGCGCTGCGGACGAAACCACCGGCCAGGCCGTCGTGGCCTTCGTGATCCTGCGCGGGGATGCGGTGGATTCGGGCGATGCGATGGTGCAGGAACTCCGCAACCACGTGGGGAAGGAAATCGGGCCGATCGCCAAGCCCAAGACCATCCTGATCGTTCCGGAACTGCCCAAGACCCGCTCCGGAAAGATCATGCGCCGGCTTCTTAAGGACGTCGCGGAGGGCCGGGAAGTGGGGGACGCCACGACGCTGGCGGACAACACGGTGATGGCGCAGATTGCGAGCTCACTCAAGAAGTGAGCGGCTCCGCGGCCGGTGCCGGCCGGACAGGAAGGCGCGCCGGGAGGGCGCGGCCATGACGGAGGGCCACAGGTTCCGTGTCTCCCGCCGCATCGCCGCGCCCGCCGACACCGTATGGCGCCTGCTGACCGACACCGCATCCTGGCCGCGGTGGGGTCCCTCGATCACCGGCGCAGACCTCGACCCGCCGGCTTTCCCGGCGGTGCTGGGCCCCGGCAGCCGGGGCAGGGTCCGCACCGTGGCGGGCGTGGCGCTGCCCTTCACCGTGACGGCTTTTGAGGCCGGCCGCTCCTGGTCCTGGTCGGTCGCCGGCGTAGCAGCCACCGGCCACGGCGTCACCCCCGCAGGCAGCAGCGGCTCCCTGGTCACGTTCACCGTTCCGTGGTGGGCACCCCTGTACCTTCCCGTCTGCGCCGTGGCGCTGCAGCGTATTGAGCGGCTGGCATTGCGCGAAGGACCCCGATGACGGCGCAAAACCCTGCGGGCGAGACGACGTCCGGGGGAAACATCGGTCCCCGGACCGCGGCGAAGCGATAGATTGGGCCTCATGAGCGAACCCACCTCCCCGGCTCCCGGCCGGGGCACCATTCTGGTCCTGAACGGACCCAACCTGAACCTGCTCGGCACCCGGGAGCCCGATAAGTACGGCACGGCGACCCTGGCCGACGTCGAACAGCTCGCCAGGAACACCGCGGCCGCCCACGGGCTGGACGTCGAGTGCTTCCAGTCCAACCACGAGGGTGCCCTGGTGGACGCCATCCACGCCGCCCGCGGCAAGGCCTTGGGCATCGTCCTGAACGCCGGGGCCTACACCCACACGTCCGTCGCCATCCGCGACGCCATCAGCGCGGTGCAGCTCCCCGCCGTCGAGGTCCACATCACGAACGTGCATGCCCGCGAACCCTTCCGGCACACGTCCTACCTCTCGGACATCAGCAAAGCCGTCATCGCGGGCGCGGGCATTCTCGGGTACCGCTTCGCCGTGGAGTATCTCGCCGATCTGAACGCCAGCCGGGACTGACCGTGTCGCAGGCAGCGGAACCCGGCGGGACGGCTGACTGGTACCGGCACTTCGGTACGGTCGACGCACCCGGCAACTCAGCCTGCTACGCGGACTGGTCCCGGGCCATCGCCGACGATCCGGACCTGATCGGGCGCATCGACCGGTGGCCGCACCCCAAGCGGCAGCCGCTGCTGATGCTGGCGGCGGCCCGCTTCCTGGGCGCGCGCCCCGGGCCGTACCCCGGGTTCCGCCGCTTCCTGGACTCGCACTGGGATGAGGTCTCGCGGATTGTGCTCAGCCGCTCCACGCAGACCAACGAGGCGGGGCGCTGCGCGGCGCTGCTGCCGTCACTGGCCCGGATCGCCGCCGCCGAGGACCGGCCGCTCGCCCTCCTCGAAGTTGGCGCTTCGGCCGGCCTGACGCTGTTTCCGGACCGCTACGGCTACGAATACCAGGATTCCGGCGGCGGCATGACCCGGCTGGACCCGGCGGGTGCCGCGCCGGGCAGCTATCCCGTGCTGGGCTGCACCACGACGGGGCCGGTCCCGCTGCCGGCCGGCCTGCCGGAGGTGGCCTGGCGGGCCGGTATCGACCTGAATCCGTTGGACATCCGGGACGCCGACGACGTCGCATGGCTGGAGTCGCTGATCTGGCCGGAACAGGACTTCCGCCGCGAACGGCTGCGGAAGGCGATTGCGGTGGCGCAGTCCGATCCGCCCTTGCTCATCGCCGGGGACCTGAACGAGCGGCTCGTTGCCCTGGCCGGGCAGGCGCCGCCGGAAGCCGCCCTGGTGGTTTTCCACAGCGCGGTCATGGCGTACCTGGACGCCGCCGGCCGGGAGCGCTTCCGCGACACCATCGCGCTGCTGGCCGCGGACCGGGGCTGCCACTGGATCTCAAACGAGGGCCACATGGTGGTGGTCCAGGCGGATGGCTCCAGCGTGGTCCCGGAAATGGACGAAGCCCGGCTGCGCGGCCGGTTCCTGCTGATGGAGGACGGTGTGCCGGTGGCCGTCGCCGGGCCGCACGGCCAGAGCCTTGAGTGGATCGACGGCGACGCCTGAGGCTGGCCTACTTCTTGATGCACTGCCCGGGCGAGACCGGGTTGGCCAGGCCGGGTGCCTGCGCGGCCACCGGGCTGAGATCGCTCATGGTGATGGCGAAACCCAGCCCGTTCTCCGACGTCGACTTGGCGAACACGACGCCGGACACCCGGCCGTCCGTGGTCAGCAGGGGTCCGCCGGAGTTGCCCGGCTGCACGTCGCCCGCGAGCCGGTAGACGTCCTCCGCTGCGGCGTTGTTGCCGTAGATGTCCGGGACCAGCACGGTGGCGATATCGCGGACGGTGGCCGGCTTGGACTGGAAAGGCCCGCCGTGCGGGTA
>DASSXE010000414.1:0-7382 GCA_035704125.1 Arthrobacter sp. | reverse complement strand
CCGCTGGATCCGATTCTGTCGCTGATCGGCCGGGGCCGCTACTCGTCCAGCATCTCGGGGGTCACATTGGCCTCCGTGCCGGGCACGCCGAGGTCCTGGGCGCGCTTGTCCGCCATGGCCAGCAGGCGGCGGATCCGGCCGGCAATGGCGTCCTTGGTCATCACCGGGTCCGCGAGCCGGCCGAGTTCGTCCAGGCTGGCCTGTTTGTGGGCGACACGTAGTTCGCCGGCGTATTTCAGGTGGTCCGGGACGTCGTCGCCGAGGATCTCCAGGGCCCGGTCCACGCGGGCCCCGGCGGCGACGGCGGCCTGGGCGGAGCGGCGCAGGTTGGCGTCGTCGAAGTTGGCCAGCCGGTTGGCGGTCGCGCGGACTTCCTTGCGCATCCGCCGCTCCTCCCAGACCATGAGCGCGTCGTGCGCGCCCATCCGGGTCAGCAGCGCGGCGATGGTGTCGCCGTCGCGGATCACGACGCGGTCCACTCCCCTGACCTCGCGGGCCTTGGCCTGGATGCCCAGGCGGCGGGCGGCCCCCACCAGCGCCAGCGCCGATTCGGGGCCAGGGCAGGTGACCTCCATGGCGGAGGAGCGGCCCGGTTCGGTGAGCGAACCGTGGGCCAGGAACGCGCCGCGCCAGACGGCCTCGGCGTCGGCGGCGGAGCCGTTCACGACGACGGAGGGAAGGCCGCGGACCGGGCGGCCCCGGGCGTCCAGCAGGCCGGTCTGCCGGGCCAGCGCCTCGCCGTCGCGCACCACCCGCACCACGTACCGGCTGCCGCGGCGCAGGCCGCCGCCGGAGACGACGATGATCTCGCTCTGGTGGCCGTAGACCTCGGCGATCGCGGCGCGCAGCCGGCGGGCGGTGGACGCGAGGTCCACCTCCGCTTCGATCACGATCCGGCCGGAGATGATGTGCAGGCCGCCCGCAAAGCGAAGCATGGCGGACACTTCGGCCTTGCGGACCGATGATTTCTTGATGTCCAGCCGGGACAGTTCTTCCTTGACTGATGCTGTCAGTGCCATGGCACCTTCCTACCTGTTCCCGAAAATGTCGTGGTACGCCGTTGCCAGACGCAGCGGGTCGTGGATCGGCCGGCGGCTCGACGCCCTTACTTTACCCAAGACCACCTCGGCGCCGAGCATCCCGGCGGCCCGTTCGAAGTCCGCCAGGTCCGGAACGGACGCCGGATCGGCCAGCACGACGTCGATGCTGAAGTCCGGCGCGTACTCGCGCAGCACGCGCAGGTGGTCGGCCGCGGACATCCCGGCGGTTTCCTTGGTGTTGGTGGCAAGATTCATCGTCAGGCAGCGGCGCGCCTCGGTGTTGCACAGGGCGGTCCGCATCTCCGGCAGCAGCAGGTGGGGCAGCACCGAGGTGTACCAGGACCCGGGTCCCAGGACCACCCAGTCCGCCAGTTCGATCGCGGTCAGCGCCTCGACGCACGCGGGCGCCGATTCCGGCAGCAGCCGGACGGCTTCGAGGGTGCCGGCGACGGCACACCTGGCCTGGCCGCGGATGGTCTCCAGCACGGGCGCGCCGTCGGGCCCGGGCACGCGGGCCTGCCCCTCGATGGTCAGCGGGGTGGTGGACATCGGCAGCACCTGGCCGCGGGCGCCCAGCAGCGCGCCGGCCCACTGCAGGCCGGCCACGGTGTCCCCGAGGAGTTCCCACAGGGTGACGATCAGCAGGTTGCCCATTGCGTGTTCGTCGAGGGAGCCGCCGCGGCCCTTGCCGGGGGCGAAGCGGTGCTGCATGACATCGCGCCAGGTGCGGCCCCAGTCGGTGTCGTCGCAGAGCGCGGAGAGGGCCATCCGGAGGTCACCCGGCGGCAGGACGCCGTATTCCTCGCGGAGCCGGCCGGAGGAGCCGCCGTCGTCGGCGACCGTGACGATGGCGGTCAGCTCGGAGGTCAGCAAACGCAGCGCCGACAGCGACGCCGAGAGTCCATGGCCGCCGCCCAGGGCCACGACGGAAGGACCTTTGTCCTGCTGGCCGGCGGAGACCGCACTGGCGGCCGGCACCAGGGGCAGGGGCCCGGTCAGAAGCGCCATTACTCGCGGCCCAGATCCCGGTGGGTCGTGGTGACGGTGACCCGCGGGTACTGGGCCAGCCGGCGGGAGAGCTCGACGGCGACGGCGACGGAGCGGTGCTTGCCGCCGGTGCAGCCGACGGCGATGGTCGCGTAGTGCTTGTTCTCGCGGCGGTAGCCGTCCAGGACCGGTTCGAGTGCCAGCACGTAGCGTTCGACGAAGTTGCTGACGCCTTCGGCCTCCAGGACGTAGTCGCTGACGTCCTTGTCGAGTCCGGTATGCGGGCGCAGCTGCGGCACCCAGTGCGGGTTGGGGATGAAGCGGGCGTCAGCGACGAAGTTGGCGTCCACCGGCAGGCCGTATTTGAACCCGAAGCTCATCACGTTCAGGCGCAGCGCAACCGGCCCGGTCTCGCTGAACAGCTCGGTGATGGCCGTGGCCAGGCCGTGGACGTTCAGGGGCGAGGTGTCCAGGACGATGTCCGAGGATTCGCGCAGTTCGCGCAGCAGTTCACGTTCGGCGGCGATGCCGTCGAGGATCCGGCCGCCGCCCTGGAGCGGATGCGGCCGCCGGCCCTGTTCGAAGCGGCGCACCAGGACGTCGTCGCTGGCGTCCAGGAACAGCACCCGGAACGTGACTCCGCTGGCTTCCAGGTTCCGCAGGGCGGCCCGGATGTCGGCGAAGAGGTCCTTGCTGCGCACGTCGACGACGACGGCGAGCTTGGAAATGGAGCCCGGGGCGTGCGAGACGAGTTCCGCGAGCGTGCCGAGCATCTGCGGCGGCAGGTTCTCCACCACGTACCAGCCGTGGTCTTCGAGGGCATCGGAGGCGGTGCTGCGGCCGGCGCCGGACATGCCGGTCACCACCAGCAGTTCCCCTTCGACGGGTTTGACCGGGGTCAGACCATCCGCCTCTGCGCCGGATCCCGCAGTTGACTCTGTCATCGGTGGTGCCCCATCTCTGCTGTGTGCTCTGCCGTCAGGACAACGCGCGGGGCAGCTGCCTGCCGGCCGCGCGTCGTACTTCAGCTCCTAACCCTAGCCAAGATTGCCGGAGCTAGCTAAGTTTCGAGGATTTCCCCGGTCGTCATGTTGATCGCGGGCACGGCGGGGTCGTCGCCGCCGTCGTCGGCGTTGAAATGCCGGACGATGGCGCCGGCCAGCGCCGGGCCGATGCCCTTGGCTGCGGTGAGTTCCTCGACGCTGGCCGCCTTGATGCTCTTGACCGAACCGAACTGGTTCAGCAGGGCCTTGCGCTTGGAGTCGCCGAGGCCGGGCACACCGTCGAGCACCGAGACGGTCATGGCCTTGCCGCGCTTCTGCCGATGGAAGGAGATGGCGAAGCGGTGGGCCTCGTCGCGGATCCGCTGCAGCAGGTACAGGCCGGCGGAGGCGCGGGGCAGGATGACCGGGAAGTCGCTGTCCGGCAGCCACACCTCCTCGAGGCGTTTGGCCAGCCCCACGACGTAGACATCCTCGATGCCCAGCCCGGCCAGCGCCCGGGCGGCGGCGTTGACCTGGGGCTTGCCGCCGTCGACGACGACGAGGTTCGGCGGGTAGGCGAATTTGGCCCGCGGAGCCGGGGTGGTGGTGTCCGAGACGGGCGTGTCGGCGACGGCGGCGGCCTGTGCGGCGGCCAGCGGTCCGGACCCGGGGGCCGGATCCCCGGCCTGTTCCTGCAGGTAGTTGCGGAACCGGCGGGTCAGGACGTCGTGCATCGCTGCGGTGTCGTCGTTCGCGGCGGCACCGGTGACGGAAAACTTCCGGTAATCGGACTTCTTCGGCAGGCCGTCCTCGACCACCACCATGGAACCGACCACGTTGGTGCCCTGGACGTGGGAAATGTCGAAGCATTCGATCCGCAGCAGGGCCACCGGCAGGTCCAGCGCTTCCTGGAGTTCCTGGAGCGCCTGGGACCGCAGGGTGATGTCCCCCGCGCGGCGGGACTTGTGCAGCTTCAGCGCGTGTTCGGCGTTGTCCCGGACGGTGGACAGCAGGGCGGCCTTGTCTCCGCGCTGCGGCACCCGGATGTCCACCCGGGCCCCGCGCAGCCCGCTGAGCCACTGGCCGAGCTCCTCGGCGTTGCTGGGTTCGGCGGGGACCAGCACCTCACGCGGCATCCGGCCCTGGATGTCGCCTTCGCCTCCGTAGACCTGCTGGAGCAGGTGTTCCACCAGGTCAGGCGTGGTGGAATCCTCAACCTTCTCCACCACCCACCCGCGCTGTCCGCGGATCCGCCCGCCGCGGACGTAGAAGACCTGGACGGCGGCCTCGAGTTCGTCCTCGTGCAGCGCGAAGACGTCCGCGTCGGTGTCCTCGGCGAGAACGACGGCATTGCGTTCGAAGACCTTCTTCAGCGCGACGATGTCATCGCGCACCCGGGCGGCGAGTTCGTAGTCGAGCTCGGCGACCGCGGCCGCCATGTCCTTTTCCAGCCGGGAAACGAACCTCTTGGCCTCGCCGCCCATGAAGGCGCAGAAGTCCTCCGCCAGGGCACGGTGGTCCTCGGGAGAGATACGGCCCACGCAGGGGGCGGAGCATTTGTCGATGTAGCCGAGCAGGCAGGGCCGGCCGCTGGCCTCGGCGCGCTTGAAGACGCCGGCGCTGCAGCTGCGAACCGGAAAGACCCGCAGCAGGGTGTCCATCGTGTCGCGGATGGCCCCGGCGGTGTAGGGGCCGAAGTATCGGGTGCCCTTGCGCCGGTCGCCGCGGAGCACCTGCACACGGGGGTATTTCTCCCCCATCGTGACGGCAAGATAGGGGTAGCTCTTGTCGTCACGGAACATGACGTTGAAGCGGGGCTTGAATTCCTTGATCCAGGTGTACTCGAGCTGCAGCGATTCCAGTTCGCTGCCCACCACGGTCCACTCCACGCTGCTGGCGGTGTGCACCATCGCATGCGTCTTAGGCAGCAGCCCGGCGGGGTTGGCAAAGTACGAGTTCAGCCGGGCGCGGAGGTTCTTGGCCTTGCCGACGTAGATAACCCGGCCGTGCGGGTCGCGGAAGCGGTAGACGCCCGGATTCGTGGGGATCTCCCCGGTCTGGGGGCGGTAACTAGCTGGATTTGCCACTAGTCCATTCTACTGAGCGGTACGCCCCGGCCCCGCATCGGGGCCACAGTGCCGTGCCGGCCGCGGATCGAGGGCGGCTACTCGACGCTCTTGCTCTGGTTGTAGGTGGTGGCGCGCTGCTGGCCGCTGAGTTCCGCGATCGCGTCCATGATCCGGTCCGTGACCTGGCGGCGGGCCGGCAGGGAGTGGTCCGGGCCGGTCTTGTCGAAGTACAGCGGCTCGCCGACCTTCATGGTGAAGTGCTGCGGCTTGACCTTGTTGCTGTCGGCCGGCTGCAGGTTTTCGGTGCCGATCAGGCCCACCGGGATGACCGGGGCGCCGGTGGTCAGGGCGAGCCAGCCGACGCCGGTGCGGCCGCGGTAGAGGATGCCGTCGCGGGAGCGGGTCCCCTCCGGGTAGATGCCGATGCCCTTGCCTGCTTCCAGGATGTCCAGCAGGGTTTTCAGCGCCTGCACGCTGGCGGCCTGCTCCCCGCGTTCGACCGGGATGGAACCGACGGCTTCGAAGAAGCCCTTCATCAGCCGTCCCTTGACGCCGCTGGTGGTGAAGTACTCGGCCTTGGCGAAGAACGCGACCGGCCGCGGCATGAGCGCCTGGACGATCACGCTGTCCAGAAAGGACAGATGGTTGGGCGCCACGATGAACGGACCAGTCTTGGGGACGTTCTCGAGTCCGATGACCGTGGGGCGGCAGGTCGAGCTAACCAACCCCCGCGTGGTCCAGCGGATCGCGTCAAACATTGCCATCGGTGTGCACCTCGTTCAGGGCCTGCTGGGCGCCGTTCCGGACGGCGTCCAGCCGGGTAATTGTCTCGTCAAGGTCGGAGGTGCTGTGCACGACCGCCGCTGCGCCCGCGGCGCGGAGTTCGCCGTCGAGCGCAAAGCCCCAGCCTACCCCGATGCATTGAAGGCCGTTGGCAGCCGCTCCGGCGACATCCTGGGCGCGGTCCCCCACCATGACGGCGTGCCCGGTGCCGAGATCGGCCAGCGCGGCGGCGACGATTTCCGCCTTGCCGGCCGGGCCCTGGGCGGTGGCCGACTCGTCGGCGCCGGAGCCACGGACGGACCGGAACAGGCCGGCGATGCCATGGTGCTCAAGGACGATGCGGGCCAGGTATTCGGGTTTCTGGGTGGCGACGGCGGTGGGCCGGCCGGCGTCGGCGAAGGACTGCAGCAGCCCGCGGATGCCGCCGTAGAGCTTGCTCCGGGCGATGCCGCTGGCGACGTAGTGGGCCCGGTACAGCCCGATCGCCTCATCCAGCCGGTCCGCGGGGACGCCGGCGATGTGCAGCAGCGAGTGGCTGAGCTTCGGGCCGATCATGGCGTCCAGCTGCTCCGGTCCCGGCACGGGGAGCCCCAGCTGGCGCAGCGCCGCCGAGATCCCGCCGGTGATTCCGCCGGCCGGATCAACCAACGTGCCGTCCAGGTCGAAGATCACGGGCACGGGGGTAGGCATCACGGGCCTTAGTTTCTCACGGCGGCCCGGATGCCTGAAATTCAGCCCAGGATGTCCGCGAGGAACGCCGCCGTGTGGCTTTCCTTGGACTTGGCGACCTGCTCCGGGGTTCCGGTCGCGACGACCCGGCCGCCGCCGGAACCGCCGTCGGGGCCCAGGTCCACGATCCAGTCGGCGCTCTTGATGACGTCGAGGTTGTGCTCGATCGTGATGACCGTGTTGCCCTTTTCGACCAGGCCCTGCAGCACCATGAGCAGCTTCCGGATGTCCTCGAAGTGCAGGCCCGTGGTGGGCTCATCGAGCACGTACACGCTGCGTCCGTTGGACCGCTTCTGCAGTTCCGCGGCCAGCTTCACGCGCTGCGCCTCGCCGCCGGAAAGCGTCGTGGCGGGCTGGCCGAGCCGGACGTAGCCGAGTCCGACGTCCACCAGGGTGCGCAGGTGCCGGGCGATCGGCGAGAAGGCGGCGAAGAACTCGGCGCCCTCCTCGATCGGCATGTTCAGCACATCGGCGATGGTCTTGCCCTTGTAGTGCACCTCGAGGGTTTCCCGGTTGTAACGGGCGCCGTGGCACACCTCGCAGGGCACGTAGACGTCCGGCAGGAAGTTCATCTCGATCTTCAGCGTGCCGTCGCCGGAGCACGCCTCGCAGCGGCCGCCCTTGACGTTGAAGGAGAACCTGCCGGGCATGTAGCCGCGGACCTTCGCCTCGGTGGTCTCGGCGAACAGCTTCCGGATGTGGTCGAAGACGCCGGTGTAGGTGGCCGGGTTGGAGCGCGGGGTGCGGCCGATCGGGCTCTGGTCGACGTGCACCACCTTGTCCAGGTGCTC
>DASSXE010000358.1:0-3487 GCA_035704125.1 Arthrobacter sp. | reverse complement strand
ACCCACCTGGATGATGACCGAGAGGGTGATCAGCACGAAGAGGCCGCCGATGAAGGCCAGCAGCAGTTCGGTGCGGGAGAGGATGGCGAAGCCCGCGACGGCCCCGCCGATGGCCAGCGAGCCGGTGTCGCCCATGAAGATTTTCGCCGGGGAGGTATTCCACCAGAGGAAGCCCACCAGCGCGGCGCTGAGGATGGCCGCAAGCAGCGCCAGGTCCAGCGGGTCACGGACGGTGTAGCAGCCGCCGCCGGCCTGGCGGGGCGAGCCGCAGGACTGGTTGCTCTGCCAGATGCCGATCAGGGTATAGGCGCCGAAGACCATCACGGAGGCGCCGGCGGCGAGGCCGTCGAGGCCGTCGGTGAGGTTCACGCCGTTGGTGGCGGCGGTGACGATCAGGTTGGACCAGAGGATGAAGAGGATGGCGCCGGCCACGGTGCCGCCGAAGGCCAGGTTCAGCCACGGGATGTCGCGGACCAGCGAGATCTGGTACGACGCCGGCGTGACGCCGTGCTCGTCCGGGAAGGTCAACGCAAGGACGGCGAAGATGATGCCCACCGCGGCCTGCAGGATGAGTTTGGCCTTGGCGTTCAGGCCGAGACTGCGCTGGGCGGAGATCTTGATGAAGTCATCAAGGAACCCGACCAGGCCCATGCCGACCATCAGGAAGAGCAGCAGCATCGCCGAGGCGGTGGGCCCCGGCGAGGCCGGGTTCATCCACCACATCACCAGGTGGGTGGCGAAGTAGCTGATGAGCACGCCGGCCACGACGACGGCGCCGCCCATGGTGGGGGTACCGCGCTTGGTGTGGTGCGAGGTGGGTCCGTCGTCGCGGATGAACTGGCCGTAACTCTTGCGGACCAGGAAGCGGATGAAAAGCGGGGTACCCAAAAAGGACAGCAGCAAGGCCAGTCCGGCGCCCATCAGCAGTGCGATCACAGCAGGGTGCTCCCGTCGGTGGCGGTGGTGGCGGCCGGGGTGGTGCCGGAGGGCGCGTCGGACGCCGGTGCAGGTAATGCTATCCGGTCCCCCAGGTGGCGCAGTCCGATGCTGTTGGACGATTTGAAGAGCACCAGGTCACCGGGTTCCAGTTCGGCGCGCAGGATGTCGTAGGCCTCGTCGACGTTTTCGGCGAAGAGGCATTCGTCGCCCCAGGATCCTTCGTTGACGGCCGAGACGTAGAGGGCGCGGGCCTCACGTCCGATCACCAGCAGCCGGGAGATGTTGAGCCGGACCACCTGGGTGCCTACCGTGGTGTGTTCGCGGATGGTGTCCTCGCCGAGTTCCAGCATGGCACCGAGCACGGCCCAGGTGCGGCGGCCGCGGCCAAGGTCCGCGAGGGTCCGGAGCGCGGCCCGCATGGATTCGGGGTTGGCGTTGTACGCGTCGTTGATGATCGTGACGCCGTCGGCGCGTTCGGTCCGCTCCATCCGCCACCTGCTGGCGGCGGTCTGGGCGCTCAGCGACGCGGCGATCTGCGCGCCCGGGATGCCGGCGGCGTGGGCGGCGCCGGCGGCTGCCAGCAGGTTGGTGATGTGGTGGGCGCCGATCAGGCGCGCGGCGACGTGGTGGCGGCTGCCGTCCGGAAGTCCGAGTTCGAAGTCGGGGCTGCCGCCGGCGTTGAGTTCGACGTCGTCGGCGGTCACGAAGGCGCCCGTGGCACTGCCGGAGAGGCTGTCGGTCTGGGCGGAGAAGCCCAGGACGCGGGCCCGGGTCCGGCCGGCCATGGCGGCGACGCGGGGGTCGTCCAGGTTCAGGACGGCCGTGCCGTCGGCGGGGAGCGCCTCCACCAGTTCGCCCTTGGCCAGGGCGATGTTCTCGACGCCGCCGAATTCGCCGGCGTGTGCGGTGCCGACGCACAGCACCACACCGATTTCCGGGCGGACCATGTCGGCCAGGTAGCGGATGTGGCCGACGCCGGTGGCGCCCATCTCGATCACCAGGTAGCGGGTGCCGAAGCCGGCCTTGAAAACCGTCAGCGGGACGCCGACCTCGCCGTTGTAGGAACCCTGCGGCGCGACGGTCTCGCCGTGTCCGGCCAGGATACCGGCCAGCAGGTCTTTGGTGGTGGTCTTGCCCGCGGAGCCGGTGATGCCGACCACGGTGAAGTCCTCCCCCGCGGCGGCGCGCCGTTCGCGGATCCGGCGGACCGCTTCGGCGGCCAGGGCCCCCATGGCCAGGACCGAATCCTCGACCACGACGGCCGGGTAAGGCCGGCCGCCGTCGTCGGCGACATCGCGCTGGACCAGTGCCAGCACGGCGCCCCGGTCGAACGCCGCGGCCACGAAGTCGTGCCCGTCGGCGGCGTCACCGGGCTTGGCCACGTACAGGGAACCAGCCGTGGCTTCGCGGGAGTCGGTGACCACGGACCCGGGCGTGAGCGTCGGATCGGCGGCCAGCCGGCCGTGGGTTATGTCGGCGATTTCCGCCGCAGTAAATGCAATCATCTCGGTTTAGGACTCTATCCGCTGGTCGTCGAGAACGGTGAATCCCCGGGCTGTCAAGGCTGTGCGCAGCTCCACACGGTCATCGAGGGCAAGGTTCACGCCCTTGACCTCCTGCCAGACCTCGTGGCCGCGGCCGGCCACGAGGATCGTGTCCTTGGGGCCCGCCAGCTCCACCGCCTTGCGGATGGCTTCGTCGCGCGGGAAGACCTCCAGGACCGTGCAGCCCGGGCGGGGGCCCTGCCCGGCGCCGGAGGTACCGGCGAGGACATCGGCGCGGATCGCGGCGGCGTCCTCGTCGTGCGGATCGTCGTCGCTGACGATGACGATGTCCGCCAGCCGGGCGGCGATGGCGCCCATGGCCGGGCGCTTGCCCTGGTCGCGCTGGCCGGTGGCGCCGAAGACGATGACGACTTTGGATCCCGGTTCCGGGGAGCGCACGGCTTCCAGCGCGCGTTCGAGGGCGTCCGGATTGTGGGCGAAGTCGACGACGGCGGCAGGAGCCGTCGCGACAAGCTGCATCCGCCCGGGCACGGCCACGGTGAACGGATCCGCGCTGTCCAGTGCGGCCTGCACCTCGGCCGCGGCCGTGCCTCCGGCGAGGACCATGACGGTGGCCAGGGCGGCGTTGGCAACGTTGAAGCTGCCGGGCAGCCCGGTGTGCACCCGCAGTTCCGTGCCGTCCCGGTGCCGGAGCCCGAACTCGGTGCCGAGGCCGCGCGGACGGGGATTGACGACAGTCCAGTCGGCGGCAGTCCGGCCGGCAACGACGTCCGGACCGGGTGTGCCGGTCGTGAGGGTGCTGACCGGGATGCCGGCGGCGGCGGCGAGCTTCTGGCCCCATTCGTCGTCCACGGTCACCACGGCGGTCCGGGCACGCCCGGCGGTGAAGAGCCGGGCCTTGGTCTCGAAGTACTCTTCCATGCTCCCGTGCAGGTCCAGGTGGTCCTGGGTCAGGTTGGTGAAGCCGGCGACATCGAACACCACGCCGTCGACCCGGTGGAACGAAATGGCGTGCGAGGACACCTCCATCGAGGCGGCGGCGA
>DASSXE010000289.1:0-9234 GCA_035704125.1 Arthrobacter sp. | reverse complement strand
GTAGTTATTCGAGGTGCTGGCGCATGGTTACCACCCACCGTACAGTTGTGTCTGTAGGCGAAAGGCCCCCTACCCCAATAGCTGCTCCGGAGTGCGTATCCCCCAATAACGCACTCCGGAGCTCTTTAATGTCCGGACGGCCCAGCGCGCGGAGAAGATACCCCCAGGGGGTACTTGCGTCATACCCGGGTGGGGTATACGTTGGGACTATGGACGCACCGGACCTCTCCGCCACGGACGTGGGCGACGACTCGAACCGGCAGCCCGGCACCGCCGGAAGCCAGCACGGCTATTCCGCCAACAAGGACGCGTACCTCAAGCGGTTGAAACGCATCGAGGGACAGGTCCGGGGCATCGCGCGGATGGTTGATGACGACAAGTACTGCATCGACATCCTCACCCAGGTCGCCGCCGTCACGAAAGCCCTGCACGCCGTCAGCCTCGGCCTGGTGGAAGAGCACATCGGCCACTGCGTGGTCGGCGCGGCCGCCGAACCGGATCCGGAACTGCGGGCCGACGCCATCGACGTCAAGGTCAAGGAAGCCACCGACGCCATCGGACGCCTGCTGCGGTAGCAGCGGCACCAGCCAGCCAATCAACGGGCCGCCGCACGCCGGCCGGTCCCCCACCAAGGAGCACACCATGGGCACCGTATCCACCACCATCGAAGTTTCCGGCATGACCTGCGGCCACTGCGTCTCCTCCGTATCGGAGGAGCTCGAGGCCCTGGCCGGGGTGCAGAACGTCGACGTCGACCTGAACGCGGGCGGGATCTCCACCGTGACAATCACCTCCGAGCAGGCGCTCTCCCCCGCCGAGATCGGCGAGGCCGTCGCCGAGGCCGGCTACCTGGTGGTCGCCAACGAGGCCTAGCCCGGGCCGGCAGCCACGGCCCACAACCACCCCGGAGGACGAAGAGAGGCACGCATCGTGGACAACGCCAAACTGCTCGACCAACCCGGGACCCGGGTGGTGGAACTCGACATCGAGGGCATGACCTGTGCCTCCTGCGTGGGCCGGGTGGAGCGCAAGCTCGGAAAGCTCGACGGCGTGCAGGCCGTCGTCAACCTGCCGTTGGAATCCGCCCAGGTCACCGTCCCGGCCGGCATCACCGATGACCAGATCACCGCCACCGTCAACGCCGCCGGGTACAAGGCGACCGTCCGTGTCGCGCAGCCCCGGCCCGGCACGGACACGGCTCCGTCCGGCACGCCGGAGCGAGGGGCTGCGGCGGCGCTCAGGCCCCGCCTGTTCGCCGCGGCGGTCCTGACCGTGCCGGTCTTTATCCTCTCCATGGTCCCGGCCGCCCAGTTCCCCCACTGGGGCTGGGTCGCAGGCATCCTGGCGTTGCCGGTGGTCAGCTGGGCGGCCTGGCCGTTCCACCGCGCCGCGGCGGTGAACGCCAGGCACCTGGCGTCCACCATGGACACGCTCGTGTCGATCGGCGTGACCGCCGCCTACGTGTTCTCCGCCTGGCAGCTGCTGGCCAACCCCCGGCTCACCGAGGACCCGGGCATGTCCGGCATGGGTCCGGAGGGTCTCTACTTCGAGGTGGCCTCCGTCGTCACCACGTTCCTGCTGCTGGGCCGCTACCTGGAGGCCAACGCCAAGAAGAAGGCCGGCGATGCGCTGCGGTCGCTGCTGGACCTGGGCGCCAAGGACGCGTCCGTGCTGCTTGACGGGCTCGAGTTCAAGGTTCCGGCCGGCCGGCTCAAGGCCGGCGACATCGTCGTCGTGCGCCCCGGCGAGAAGATCCCCGCCGACGGCGTCGTCACCGAGGGCAACTCGGCCGTCGACGCCTCCCTGGTGACGGGGGAATCGGTGCCGGTCGAGGTCGGTCCGGACAGCCCGGTCACCGGGGCAACCATCAACACCTCCGGACGCCTCCTGGTCCGCGCCACCCGGGTGGGCGCGGACACCACGCTGGCGCAGATGGGGCGGCTGGTCTCCCAGGCCCAGTCCGGCAAGGCACCGATCGCCCGGCTCGCCGACCGGATCAGCGCCGTCTTCGTTCCGGTGGTCCTGGTCATCGCCGCGGTGACCTTCGGCGGCTGGCTGCTCGCCGCGGGTCCCGTGATCAGCGACGCAGACCTGCGGGCCGCTTTCACCGCCGCCGTGGCGGTCCTGGTCATCGCCTGCCCGTGCGCGCTGGGCCTGGCCACACCCGTGGGGCTGCTCACCGGCACCGGCCGCGGCGCCCAGCTGGGCATCCTGATCCGCGGGCCCCAGGTACTCGAAGACACCCGCACGGTCGACACCATCCTGCTGGACAAGACCGGCACCGTCACCACCGGCCACCTGGCCGTCGCCGAGACCACCGCCTTCGCCGGGTTCGACGCCGGCGAGGTGCTGCGGCTGGCCGGCGCTGCGGAAGCGGCCTCGGAACATCCCATCGCGCGGGCCATTGCGGCCGCCGCGCTCACCGCCGGACGGCAGCCGGCCCCGGGGGACGACCCCGGCACGGCACGGCTGCCCGACGTCGTCGACTTCCGCTCCGCCCCCGGCGGCGGTGTCCGCGGCACCGTGGCGGGTCGGCTGGTCACCGTGGGCCGCTCCGGCTGGCTGCAGGAGAACCACGTGGCCGTCACCGGACCGCAGCAGGCCGCCTTGGCGGCGGCCGAAGCCGCCGGCGCCAGCGCCATCTGGGTGGCCGTGGACGGGACACCGGCCGGCATCATCAGCCTCCGGGACACCCTGAAGCCGGGGTCGGCGGCGGCCATCGCCCGGCTGAAGGAACTGGGCCTGCGGCCCGTCCTGTTGACCGGGGACAACGCGGCGGTGGCCGGCCAGGTGGCGGCGGCCGTCGGGATCGCGCCGGAGGACGTGTACGCCGGGGTCACCCCCGAGGGCAAGGTGGACGCGGTCCGGGCACTGCAGGGCCGTGGCGCCACCGTGGCCATGGCCGGCGACGGCGTCAACGATGCCGCGGCCCTGGCCCAGGCGGACCTCGGCATCGCCATGGGGTCGGGCACCGACGTCGCCATCGAGGCAGCGGACCTGACCGTCATGGGCAATGACCTGGCGCAGGTCGGCCAGGCGATCGAACTGTCCCGGCGGACCCTGGCCACCATCAAGACAAATCTGTTCTGGGCCTTCTTCTACAACGCCGTCGGCATTCCGGTGGCCGCCCTCGGCCTGCTCAACCCGATGATCGCCGGCGGTGCCATGGCGGCCAGTTCCGTCCTGGTGGTGGCCAACTCCCTGCGCCTGCGCAGCTTCGGCAAGTAGGCCCGCCCGGGTGGGGCCGGATGGGCAGGGCTCCCCATCGACGCTGGCGGCCGGGGCGGGGTAGGTTTTTGGTATTGGATCTTCCGGATCAGCCGGAGGCCGCTGGGGATGCCGAGACCATTCGGGTCCGATGAACGAAGGAGATTTGTCGCATGGCTATTTGGGGCGCAGATGTAGATCAGCTCAAGGCTTTGGGGTCCAAGCTGCAGGCCGGGTCGCAGGAGATCGATAACCAGAAGTCGATGCTGACCAAGGTCCTGGCCGGGACGCAGTGGATGGGCCCGGACGCGGAGAAGTTCCGCAGCGAGTGGAACGGCGAGCACGTCGCGGCCCTGACCCGGGTGTCGCAGGCGCTGCAGCAGGCCGGCCAGCACGCGGTCCGCAACGCCACCGAGCAGCAGAGCGCCTCGTCCCGCTAAGACGAGTCAAACCCGGCAGGTCCGGACGCCCTGGGCGTCCGGACCTGCCGGGTTTAACGGCGGAAGTTCACGGAACGGGTTCGACGTCGTTCGCGTGGTCCAGCGCGGCGGCCAGCACGACCGCGCCCCGCAGCTCATCCAGCCGGACCAGCAACACCCCTCCCACGATCAGCACACCGCCCAGCAATTGCACCGGGCCCGGGAGCTCGCCCAGCAACAGCCAGGCCCACACCACGGCGAACAGCACCTCGGTCAGCGAGATGAAGGAGGCCACCTTCGATCCAAGCGCCCTGGCGGCGACGATGCCGGAGACGTAGGCGAGGACCGTGGCCAGGAGGACCAGCCCACCCAGCGCCACCCACCAGGGCGTGACCCACGGACCCAGCCGCGTGTCCGCGGTTCCGGCGGCCATCGGCAGCAGCCCGGTGCCGGCGGCGAGCCACATCACCGCCGCACCGACCATGAGGCCCCCGGAGGCCAGCACGATCGGCGGGAGGGTGTCATTTTCCTTGGCCGTGATGAAGAAGTAGATGGCCAGGCAGACGGCGGCGGCGGTTCCCCAGAGCACGCCGATGATGTCGATCCGGACGGCGCCCGCCAGGTCCAGCACCAGCACCAGTCCGGCCAGCGAAAGCAGCGTCCCGCCGACGGTCAGCGGCCGTGGACGCCGCCGGCTGGCCACCCAGAGCCACAGCACGATCATCACCGGAGCCAGGTATTCGAGCAGGAGCGCGACGCCGACCGAGAGCCGGGCGACGGCGTTGAAGTAGAAGAGCTGGCAGGCGGCGACGCCGATCACGCCGAAGAGCAGGACCGTCAGCCAGTTGTCCCGGAGCTGGTGCCACCGCCCCCGCAGGGCCAGCACCGCGGGGACGGCCAGGACCATTGCCGCGCCGGTCAACCGCGCTGTCACGGCTGCGCCCGGGCTCCAGCCGGTCTCAAGCAACGCCTTGGCAAAAGATCCGGACAGGCCAAAGACTGCGGAGGAGAAGAGGGCGACGCCGAGCCCCGAGGCGAGGAAGGCGGGGACCCCGGTCCGCCGTGCCGCAGGTTTCGGCTGAAGGGTGCGGGGCGGGGTTCCGGCGGGGCGGCGAGCGGCAGGCACGGGCTGCCTCCTGTCAGGAGTAAAGTCGGGTTATGGTCATGACAGTACGTCCGGTCAACGTAAGGAGTCAAGATGATTTTTGCCCCTGACACCGAGGTGGCGCTGCGCTCCGTGGTCAACCTGATCAACACCGCCGCCAACGGCGCCGAGCTGCTCCCCGACCCGGCGGCGCTGGACCGGTTCCTCAGCGCCGAAGGATTCAGCGGCTCACGGACCCGGGACGCTGCCGAACTGGAGAGCGTACTGCGGCTGCGCACCGAACTGGCAGCCCTATGGCTGGCCGACGAGGCGGCCGCGGTAGACACCGTTAACCGGCTGCTACGGGAGGCCCGGGCACTGCCGCAGCTGATGAAACACGATGGCTGGGACTGGCACCTGCACGCCACCACCCCCGAGGCGCCGCTGGCCGACCGGATGAGCACCGAGGCGGCGATGGGCCTGGTGGATGTCATCCGGAGCAAGGAAATGGACCGGATGCTGGTCTGCGCCGCGGACGACTGCGACGCCGTCGTCCTGGATTTGAGCCGGAACCGGTCCAAGCGTTACTGCGACACCGGCAACTGCGCCAACCGTGCGCACGTCGCGGCGTACCGCGCCCGGAAGGCCGCCTCATAGCACGTTGCCGGTCGTGCTGGGCGGGCGCTGCCTAGTGGGCGCCGGGCTCCGAATCGGGGCCGGGCTGCGGGACGTGCGGGCCCGGGGATGACGCCGGGGATGAAGCAGGGCGCCGGGAGCTGAGGTTCACGCCCGAGCCCTTGCCGAGGTGCTCGGCGTTGTCCTTGTAGCTCATCGAGAGCATGGCGGCGATCACGAGGGTGACGATGAAGGCGATGCCGGCACCGGTGAAAGCCAGGTCGAAGCGGGGGGCCTTGGCGCTGCCGCCGGAGGCGAAGATCAGGACCGCGAAGAAGGCCAGCACGGCGAAGAAGGCAGAGAACATCAGCGGCCCCTTGACCGTGGTCCGCAGGCTGCGGCGTTCTCCTGATTTCTGCTGTGCCAAGGTGCTTTCCTCCTGCCGCCAACGCCGGATGGGGCGTGGCAGTCGTGATACCGCAAACGTTCTACGCCGGGTAGAACCTGTCGCTACTAGTTTACGGCCTCGGCGGAAACGTCCCGCGCATCGTGCCTCAGGGTCAGCCCGGCCAGCGTCCACAGCACGCCCCCGATGATGGCGCCTCCGCCGGCCACGCCCAGCAGGGCATGCGGGCCAAGGTCGATAAAGAACGGCAGTCCGGCCGCGGTGCCCAGGCCAATCACGCCGGAGGCCACCCAGTCACGCGCCAGGACCGAGCGGCGGCGGGTGGCGAAACCGAGGTACAGCTCGGCCGCCCCGGCCAGCGCGAGGCCAAGGGCCCCGACCGCGCCGAACACCAGGTTGGACGGCAGCAGGGCGGCCGCCACACCGGCTCCGGCCAGCACCGCACCGGCGGCGGCGAGGATTTTGGCGTGCAGGGTCCCCTCCGTGAGGCCGGTTTTCTTGCCGCTCCAGAGCATCACCGCGCCGGTGGCAAGGAGGTAGAGCCCGCCGGTCCAGCCCATGGCGGCCACCGGCGGCGCTGCCCAGAACACCGTCACGGCGCCGAATGCCAGCGCCACGGCGGCGCGCACC
Organism: Arthrobacter sp.; assembly: GCA_035704125.1. Classification (GTDB taxonomy): domain Bacteria; phylum Actinomycetota; class Actinomycetes; order Actinomycetales; family Micrococcaceae; genus Arthrobacter. The sequence goes on along the minus strand of DASSXE010000289.1, from coordinate 2,873 downwards.
AGGACGGGTTTCCACAGGTCCGGGGCGGCAGTCAGGGCAGTCGAGGGGCGGGGGGCCGCGGGGAGAGTCACCCGTCCAGTTTAGGGGTTGCCGCCCAGCCTCATCCACCGGTCGGTGCGGGCCCGCAGCCCGAGGGTGAGCGCGCGGGCCGCGAGGTATCCGAAGGAGAACGCCGCCCACAGCCAGAGCAGTGCGGTCCCGCCGCCGGCGCCGGAGAGCCGGACGGCCAGCAGCAGCGGCAGATAGGCCGCGAGGTTCACGACGCCGGCGATGGCCAGGTACTTGGCGTCCCCCGCACCGATCAGGACGCCGTCGAGGACGAACACGTAGCCCGCCAGCGGCTGGCCCGCCGCGAGCACCCACAACGCCACCGCCAGGGCCGACCGCACGCCGTCGTCGGAGGTGAACATCAGCCCGGCCCACGGGGCCGCCAGGGCCAGCAGCGCGCCGGTCAGCACGCCGAAACCCAGGCCCCAACGGACCATCGTCCGGGTCAGCTCCCGTGCGGCGGCCGGACGGGACGCCCCGAGTTCCTTGCCGATCAGCGCCTGGGCGGCGATGGCGAGGGCGTCGAGCGCAAACGCCAGGAAAGTAAACACGGTCATCGCCAACTGGTGTGCCGCCAGGTTGACCGGGCCCTGCGCCGTGGCCACCAGCACGGTGGCGAGAATCGCGATGCGCAGGCTGAGGGTCCGCAGCATCAGCCACGACCCCACCCGGGCCAGGCTAAGGATGCCGCGCCAGTCCGGCAGCAGCGGCACCGCGTGGCGGCGGGCGTTGCGCTGCACCATCGCGACGTAGACCAGGGCCATGGCCCACTGGGAGATGCTGGTGCCCAGCGCGGAACCGGTGACCGACAGCTGCAGCCCGTAGACCAGGAAGAGGTTGAGGGCGATGTTGAGGGTGAAGCCCGCGGTGGCCACGATCAGGGGGGTGCGGGTGTCCTGCAGTCCGCGCAGCACCCCGGTCCCGGCGAAAATGAGCAGCATGGCGACCAGCCCCGGCATGGACCAGCGCAGGTAGTCGACGGCGAAGGTCCGCACCCCGCCCCGGGCTCCCATCAGGTCCAGCAGCGGTTCGGCGGCGAACGCCCCGGCGGCGGCGAGGACGGCGCCGAGCAGCAGGGCGAGCCAGATCCCGTCCCTGCCGGCGGCGAGGGCCCTGCCCGGCTGGCCGTTTCCGACCGCGCGGGCCACGGCGGGAGTGGTGGAGTAGGCCAGGAACACCATGAGCCCGACGGCGGTGTGCAGCACGGCGGTCGCCAGGCCGACGCCGGCGAGCTGCGCGACGCCGAGGTGGCCGACGATGGCCGAATCGGCCAGCAGGAAGAGTGGCTCGGCGATCAGCGCCCCGAAGGCGGGGACGGCCAGGCGGAGGATCTCGCGGCGCCGGTCCGGCCGTGACCGAGGCGCGGCGGGAGTCGGGGTGAAGGCTGGCACGGAACCACCCTAGCGGCCGGCGGGCCGCCGTCGTTCCCGCCGCGTGTGGCAGCGGGCGCCGCGATTGTGTCGGCCCGCCTGCGCCCGGCAGATGCTCCGTCAGTACACTCGCTTGCATGGATGAGTCTTCCGCCAACGCCGTCACCCTCCGCTTCCTGGCCGCCCCGACCGACGTCGGCCACAGCGGCTCGGTGGATGCCGGAACGGTGCTGGAATGGGTGGACAAGGCCGCCTATGCGGCCGCCGTCGGCTGGGCAAAGTCCTACTGCGTGACCGCCTACGTGGGAAACATCCACTTCGCGGACCCGGTCAACAGCGGCGACATGGTCGAGGTCACCGCCACCATCGTCTACACCGGCCGTTCCTCCATGCACATCCGGACGGTGGTCTCCTCGGGCGACCCGAAGGGCGGCCCGGCCACGATGCGCAGCCAGTGCCTGGTGATTTTCGTGGCCGTCGGCGAGGGCGGCAAACCCATCCCGGTGCCGCAGTTCGAACCGGCGACCCCGGCGGAGATCGAGCAGCGGGACCACGCGCTGGCGCGGATCAAGGTCCGCGAGCAGATCGTCGAAGCCATGAACCGGCAGGAATATACCGACGCAGGGACTGCCGAACGCGTGACGTTGCGGTTCATGGCCGCCCCCACCGACGTGAACTGGGGCGGGAAGGTCCACGGCGGGATCGTCATGAAGTGGATTGACGAGGCTGCCTACGTCTGTGCAACCCGCTACTGCGGGAAGGACACCGTAGCGGTGTTCTCCGGCGGCGTCCGGTTTTACCGGCCGCTGCTGATCGGGCATGTGGTGGAGGTGGAGGCACGGCTGGTCTACACGGGGACGAAGGGGATGCACATAGCGGTCCACGTACGCTCCGGGGACCCGAAGACCAGGGAACTGAACCTGACCACGTACTGCCTCACCGTGATGGTGGCGCGCGACGCCGAGGGCACCTCCGTGTCCATCCCCGAGTGGGTGCCTGTCACGGCGGAGGACAAGCGGCTGCACGCGCATGCGCGTGAGCTGCTCGAAATCCGGGGTACAGCGCCGGGAAACCGGCTCCCCAACCACCTGCTGCCCCAGGACTAAGCCCATTCCGCCCGTGCGGGGCGGACTTTAGAAGCCGCCGCCCCCGGCGTCGGCCGCCATGTTGGCGAAGCGCGAGTAGTGGCCCTGGAAGGCCACCACGATGTCCTTGGTGGGGCCGTTGCGGTGCTTGGCGATCAGGATGTCAGCCTCGCCGGCGCGGGGTGACTCTTTGTCGTAGACGTCTTCACGGTGCAGCAGGATCACCATGTCGGCGTCCTGCTCGATGGACCCCGACTCTCGCAGGTCGGAGACCATGGGGCGCTTATCCTGGCGCTGCTCAGAACCACGGTTCAGCTGCGACAGGGCAATGACGGGGACCTGGAGTTCCTTGGCCAGCAGCTTCAGCGCA
>DASSXE010000488.1:0-3504 GCA_035704125.1 Arthrobacter sp. | reverse complement strand
GACGATGCCCATGTCCTTGACGAAGATGTCCAGCCGGCTCAGGACCTCCGCGCCGTCCGCGGTGTAGGCCTCCAGGATTCGGGGGCCGCGGTTGGAGAGCATGAAGGACCCGGCGGCGCCGGCCTCCAGGGCCGCGAGCGTCTTGGCCTGGTCCAGGCCGAGGGCGTCCGCGAGGGCCATCGCCTCGGCCGCCGCGGCGATGTGGATCCCGCAGAGCAGCTGGTTGACGGTCTTGAGCGCCTGGCCGTCACCGGGCTTGTCTCCGACGACGGTCAGGGTGGAGGCGAGCAGTTCCAGGACCGGACGGGCGGCTTCTAGCTGGGCGGGTTCGGCGCCGACGACGATCAGCAGGTCGCCGTCGCCGGCGCGCTTCGGTCCACCCGAGAGCGGCGCGTCGACGAGGCTGACGCCGTACTCGGCGAGCCGGGCCACGGTGGCAGGGATGGCGTCGGTGCCCACCGTGCTGCCGAGGATCACGACGGCGCCCGGCTTGAGGACCGCCGCGACGCCGTTCGCGCCGAAGAGAACGTCGTCGAGTTGCTCGCCATTGCGGACGGCCAGCAGCAGCGCGTCGGCGCCCTCGGCCGCCTCGCGGGCCGAGGCGAAGGTGCGGACGCCGGCGTCTTCGGCGAGGCGCAGGCGCGGTTCGGCGATGTCGAAGCCGTGGACGGTCAGCTGGGTGGCCAGCCGGGTTGCCATCGGCAGGCCCATGGCGCCGAGGCCGAGGACGGTGACTTTGTAGTTCATGGTTTTCTCCGTTGAAAGGGGTTCGGCTGAGGTGGCGGTGGCGCTGGTTAGAACGTGGCGCTGAGTTTGCGGGTGACCTGGGCCAGGGAGTCGTCGTCGCCCACGTTTCCGGCGAAGACGACGTAGGGGATGCCCTTCGCGGGGCCGTCCACCGGTTCCCAGAGGCTGACGATGCCCGGCAGCATGGGGCCGCGGACGATCGCCCGGCGGATCTCCAGGCCGTGCGCGGCCACGTCCGAGGACGTGATGCCGCCTTTGGCGATGACGAAGCGGGGCGGGAAGGTCTTCAGCGTCCGGTTCACCACCGCGACGACGGCGGCGGAGACGGTGCGGGCGATCCGCAGGCTCTCGGCGGCGTCGTCGGCCTTGATCAGCAGCCGGCTGGTGTGCAGGATGACGTCGGCGCCGTGCAGCGCCTCGACCACGGTGGCGACGGTGGCATCGAGGTGTTCCGCCGCGCGCCCGTCAAGCAGCTGCTCGACGTCGATCTCCACGATCCTGGCTGCGCTGTGCTGGGCCGTGAGGACGTTGAGCTGGCGGGTGGTGACGCCGACGTGCGAGCCGACCACGATCAGGCCGCCGGCTTCCGGGGGCGTGGTGCCGGCGTAGGCCTCCGCGCCGCTGAGCTCGGCGTGGATTTCCTGGCCGATGCGGGCCCGGACGAACGGCGGGCCGACGCGGTAAAGCAGTTTCTTGCCGCGCCGCTCGGCCTCCTCGAGGCCCAGCGCCAGCAGCCGGAGGTCATGTTCGGAGACGATGTCCGCCACGATCGGGGTGGAGTCGGTGGCGGCGTCGATGGCATCGGCGATGGCGTCCGCGGACAGCTGCGGGTCCCCGGCCGAACCGTCCGGCCCGGAGCCGGCGGCCCTGATGGTGTCCAGGCCCAGGACGATGACGGATTCGGCCCGGAACCGCCCCTGGGACTTTTCCTCCACGTACCGGGCCATCTCCGAGTTGGCGAAGCCGAAGCTGGCGTCGCGGGCGAATTCCGTCTCCGCGACGGGGGTGAGCCGGCCGGTGCCGGCGCCGCGCATGTAGTGCACCCCGCCGATCGTGACCCGGCCGGCGTCGGGAAACGCCGGGACGATCACGACGCCGTCGGTCGCCCCGCCGTCGACGGCGCTGATGGTGGCGGCAATGACATCGGGCTCCAGCGGGTAGTGGCCCCGGAGGGTTGAATCGCTGCGGCTGACGAAGCCGACGCGCAGCGCGGCGCCCGAGGCGGCCGTGAGGGCGTTGCGGACGATCTCCTCGTTGCGGGCCGCGGCCTCGGCCGGATCCAGGCTGCGGGTGTTGGTCAGGACGTAGACGGCGTCCGGGCGGCGGCCGTTGATGCGGTGGGAGAAGGCCCAGGTGAAGTCTTCGGCGTCCCAGCGGGTCAGCACCGGCAGGTCCGCCACGGACTGGGTGCCGGTGGGGTCGTCGTCGAGGACGACGAGGACCCGCGGGCTGGATGCCGCCGCGGCGGCCACGCCGTCCGCTACCAGCCGGGCCGGGACCTGTACCTCCGCCGGGAAGGCGGCCAGCACGTCTGCTTCAAAAGGCTCTGCTTCAAAAGGCACTTGCACTCCATTGTGGAAACTTTGCTGCGATGGCTCACTGCATCATGATTTGTAAGATGTCTGACATCTAACATTTGAATGTAGTGTGGCACACGGCACAGGGACGCGCAAGTAGACTTGTGCAGCAGGCAGGCGGATGACGGCGGATGGGGAGAATTGGCTAGGAAATCGTTGGTGGGCGTCGTGGCTGACGAGCTGCTGGACCGCATCATCGCCGGCGAATTCCCGCCCGGAACGGTGGTGCCCGGCGAGCTTGAACTGAGCGCACGCCACGATGTGAGCCGGATGACGGTCCGCGAGGCGATGAAAACCCTCGAAGCCCAGCAGATCCTCAGTGTGGAGCGCGGCCGGGGGACCTTCGTCAACCCGCTGAGCCGCTGGGCGTCACTGGAAGCCGTGCTCCGGGCGGCCTCGGAGGGTACGGATGACGCCGTAGCCGCCGTCCAGCTGATAGAACTGCGGCGGATGCTGGAGTCAGGAGCCTGCGAGCTGGCGGCAGCCCGGATCAGCGACGCCGACCTGGTAACCCTCCGCGGCCAGGTGGATGCGATGCGCGAGGCACACGAACAGCACGACGTCGCCGCGTTCGTGGCGGCGGATCTCGCCTTCCACGACCTCATCCTGCGTGCAGCGGAAAACGTCTTCGTTGTCGTCCTGTTCGCGCCGCTGCACCGGGTGCTGGAGAAGCGGCGGACCCAGACGTCCGAGGTCCGCGACATCCAGGCGCACGCGATCGGCCATCACCAGAAGATTGCGGCGGCGCTGTCCACGCGGGACCCCCGCCAGGCGCGGGACGCCATGGATGCGCACATGCAGCAGACCCTGGATGACCTGCAGACCTACGTCCTGGCGCGCCCGTCGGCCTGACGGCCATGCTCACCCGGCGGGGTTGGGGCCGAGGCAGGCTTTGGGCCGGGGAAGTTAGGCCAGGGAGAGGAAGAGCTTCTCCAGCTCGGCGCGGTCCAGGCTGGGATCCTCCTGCTGCATGCACTGCTGCAGGCCGGTGGCGATAATCGAGAACCCGGCCTTATCCAGGGCGCTGGAGACCGCCGCGAGCTGGGTGACAACGCTCTTGCAGTCCCGGCCCTCCTCGATCATCCGGGTAACGGCGGCAAGCTGGCCCTGGGCGCGGCGAAGCCGGTTGATGACGGATTTCATGTCCGTGGGATCGAGTTCCATGGGAAGCCTCCGGAAA
>DASSXE010000279.1:0-3495 GCA_035704125.1 Arthrobacter sp. | reverse complement strand
ATGTTCACTCGGACCCTCCTTCCTGGTTCGGGGTGACGTTGCGGGAGCCGGGCCGTTCTTCGGCCGCGGCGTCTTCGGCCGGGATCAGCCGCGCCCCGGCCAGCACGGTCCCGCCCGCGTCCGGGCCGCCGCCCACCAGCGGGAACTCGGAGGTTTCCTCGGGAATGACGGCGTCATCCTCGGCGTCGAAGCTGGGGGTTTCCGCGACGCGGCGGTCCTCCGCGTCGTCCTGGATCTCGTCCTGGCGGGCCAGCACCCAGGTGCGGTAGATGATGCCCAGCATGAAGGCGGTGACGGCGAAGGAGATCACGATCGAGGTCAGGATCAGCGCCTGCGGCAGCGGGTCGCTGTACTCGGCGGCGTCGGTGCCCTTGCTGTACAGCGGGGCGAGCCCCGCGTACCCGCCGGTGGCGAGGATCAGCAGGTTGGTCGCGTTGGCCAGCAGCATCAGGCCCAGCAGGACCCTGGTGAGGCTGCGTTCCAGCAGGAGGTAGATCCCGCAGGCGTAGAGGGCCCCCATCACGGTCAGCAGGGTCAGGTTGACGCTCATGCGTTCCTCCCGGGGGTGGTTGCGGCGGTAGCCCGGGCCGGTTCGCCGTCGGGGTTCTGCGCGGGGCTTTCCGCGTCCAGCCCCGCCGGCTGCTCCTCGAAGTGCTCGTCGATTTCGGCGCCCAGGCTGCGCAGCACGTCCAGGGCCAGGCCCACGACGACGATGTAGACGCCGATGTCGAAAATGGTGGAGGTGACGAACTTGATGTCGCCGAAGACGGGAAGCCAGAGTTCGACGATGGCGCTCTGGAATACCTGTCCGCCGAGCAGCAGCGGCGCCACACCGGACGCAGCCGCCGTGGCCAGGCCGATGCCCAGCAGCGCGCCGGCACTGAGCGGGGTGGCCTCACGGAGTTCGAAGCGGCCGCCGGCGAGGTAGCGGATGGTGAGGGCCAGCCCGGCCATCAGGCCGCCGGCGAAACCGCCGCCGGGGAGGTTGTGCCCGGCCAGCAGCAGGTAGAGGGAGAAGACGATCATGGAGTGGAAGACCAGCCGCGTCACCACCTCGAAGATGATGGAGCGTCGTTCGGGGGCCAGCGTCCGGCCCGCCACCAGCCAGGCATCCCTGGTCGACGCGGCGAACCTGCGGCTCAACGCCAGGGCCGCGCCGTCCCTGGTGTGCGCGGGCGCCGCTGCCAGGCGCCCCACGGTGCCCTCATCCACGGAGCCGGAGGACCGGATCCGGTCGCCGCGGCCGCGGACGAAGATCAGGCTGGCCACGCCGGTGGCGGCGAGGGCCAGGACGGAAATTTCGCCGAAGGTATCCCAGGCGCGGATGTCGACCAGGGTGACGTTGACGACGTTGAGGCCGCCGCCGCCCTCGTACGCCAGCCGGGGGAAGTCCAGCGAGACCGGAGTGGCCACGCGGGCGCCGAGGGCGTACACCGCGACGAAGATCATCGTGAGGCCGAACGCGGCGCCGATGATCACCCGGACCACGCGGTACTTGCCGCCGGTCCGGTCCCGAAGTTCGGCCGGGAGGCTGCGCATGGCCAGCACGAAGGCCACCAGGATGATCGTCTCCACCAGCATCTGCGTCAGCGCAAGGTCCGGGGCGCCCTGCAGGGCGAACATCAGCGCGATGCCGTAGCCGGTGACGGAGACCATCAGGACCGCCAGGAAGCGTTTGTTGGCCCGGACCGCGGCGAGGGCGCCGATGACGATGCCGGCGCCGGCCACCAGCTGCAGCGGGGACCCGGGGTCAACGAAGTAGAGGTTGGCGGGCAGCGGCTTGTTCGCCAGCAGCATGGCGGTCAGCGGCAGCACGAACGCGACGCTGAGGATGACGGCGAGGTAGAAGTACAGCGAACCGCGCTGGGTCCGGCCGGTGACCCACACGGCGGCGTCGTCGAGCGCCCCGATGGTGAGCTGGTAGGCGCGGTCCCCGTTGATCCAGCCCGGCACCAGGCCCTGCGCCCGGGCCACCGCGTTCCGGCCGTAGAACATCGCGAGCCCCAGGGCGAAGGTGAGGGCCGTGAAGCCCAGCGCCGGGGTGACGCCGTGCCACAATGCCAGGTGCCCGGTTTCCGGCACGTCGGCGTGGCCGGCGAACAGCGCGGCATAAGGCTGGATCCAGCCGTCCACCGGGGCCGGCCACAGGCCGTAGCCGAGCGTCAGGACGCTGAGCACCGCGGGGGCGCCCAGGAACGCCGGTTTGATGGCCTTGAAGGGCGTCGCCGGAACCCCGCTCTTGACCGCGAAGGCGCCCCACATGAACCGTGCGCTGTAGGCGAAGGTCAGAATCGAGCCGAGGACCACGCCGGCCAGGACCACCTGGCCCCAGACACCGGAGCCGGCGTGGTGCACGAACACCTCGAAGACCGATTCCTTGGCGACGAAGCCGGCCAGCGGAGGGACGCCTGCCATGGATGCGGCACCGATCGCGGCCACCACGGCCAGGGCCCGGGAGGACCGGAAAACGCCGGAGAGCTTGCGGATGTCCCGGGTTCCGGCCTGGTGGTCGATGATGCCCACCACCAGGAACAAGGTGGCCTTGAACAACCCGTGGGCCAGCAGCAGGGCGATCCCGGCGAGCGCGGCGTCGGGCTGGCCCAGCCCGACCACCATGGTCAGGAAGCCCAGCTGGCTCACGGTGCCGTAGGCGAGGATGAGCTTGATGTCGGTCTGGCGCAGGGCGCGGTAGCCGCCGACCAGCATGGTGGCCAGGCCCAGGCCCAGCACCACGGGAAGCCAGGTGTCCGCCGCGGCGAACCCGGGGGCCAGCCGCGCCACGAGGTAGATGCCGGCCTTGACCATGGCGGCAGCATGCAGGTAGGCGCTCACCGGCGTCGGCGCCGCCATGGCCCCGGGCAGCCAGAAGTGGAACGGCACCAGCGCGGACTTGGTGATGGCCCCGACGAGGACCAGCACGACGGCGGCGGCCACCGCCGGCGCGGCAGCCCCGGTCACAAGGCCCGGCGCCAGCTCCAGCAGGGCCGAAATCCGGTACGTCCCGGCGATCGACCCGAGCATGATCAGGCCCACCAGCATGGCCAGGCCGCCGGCGGTGGTGACAATCAGCGCCTGCAGCGCCGAGCGCCGGGCCGCGAGCCGGGTGCGGGCGTAGCCGATCAGCAGGTACGACAGGACCGTGGTCAGTTCCCAGAAGATGAACATCAACAGCAGATCATCCGCGGTGACCAGGCCGAACATGGCCCCCGCGAAGGCCAGCAACTGGGCGCCGAAGCCGCCGAGATAGTCGTCCTTGTTCTTGAAGTACCGGGCGCAGTAGACCAGCACCAGCGCCCCGACACCCAGGATCAGCAGCGACATGACCCAGGCCAGGGCATCCATCCGGAAGGCCAGCTCCAGGCCGAGGTCCGGAATCCAGGGAATCAGGACCGTCGGGGAGCCGGCGCCGGCGTACACGGCGCCGTGTTGCAGAACCAGCCAGAGGAACGAACCCGCGGGCACCGCCGCCAGCGCGTAGAAAGCGTTCCTGCCCAT
>DASSXE010000394.1:0-3014 GCA_035704125.1 Arthrobacter sp. | reverse complement strand
GCGGTCGAGCACCTCGTGGGTGTGGCCGTCGCCGTCGACCGCGTCACCCACGCCGGTGTCCTGGGCCAGCTTCGCCGCCGCCTCGAGGTACATCCACTGCAGGTCCAGTGCCCTGACCCGGCGCCCGTCCTGCAGGCGCAGGGTGCCGGTCAGGGTGGTGTCGTGGCTGACCGCCTGCAGGGACGGCACCGGATTATGGACCTCGATCCGCGGCGCCAGCCCGGCCTCGATCAGGCTGAGCACCATGGCGGTGGTGCCGAACTTGAGGAAATTGGCGGTCTCGCTGAGGTTGGCATCGCCGATGATCACATGCAGCCGGCGGTACTTGTCCGCGGTGGCGTGCGGTTCGTCCCGGGTGTTGATGATGGGCCGCCGGATGGTCGTCTCCAGCCCCACCTCGGTCTCGAAGAAGTCGGCGCGCTGGCTGATCTGGTAGCCGGGGCGCGAGCTGTCCTGGCCCAGGCCGACGCGGCCCGCCCCGCACATGATCTGGCGGGTGATGAAGAACGGTGTCAGACCGCGGACAATCTCGCCAAAGGGCACCGACCGCGGCATCAGATAATTCTCGTGCGAGCCGTAGGACACCGACTTGTTGTCTGTGTTGTTCTTGTACAGGTTGATCGGGGGCAGCTCCGGGTCCGCGGCCAGCCGCCGGACGGCGGCGAGGGCCACCAGGTCACCGGCGGCGTCCCAGACGACGGCGTCGCGCGGGCTGGTGACCTCGGGGCTGGAGTATTCGGGGTGGGCGTGGTCCACGTAAAGCCTGGCGCCGTTTCCGAGCACCATGTTCATCAACAGGGACCCGGACTCGTCCTCGCCGTCGTGGTCCAGCTCGCTCCGGCCGTAGGCGAGGGCCACCGCCTCGGCATCCAGGACCGGGGGCCGGTCCGTGAGCTGCTCCGGCTCTGCGGCGGCCCGCTCCAGGGTCCAGCCGCGGGCGTCGTGCAACGGCTCCTCGTCGGTGTAGTCCCAGCGGGTTTCGGCGCCGCCGGCAGCCCGCTGCCGGGTGACCTGCGCGTAGGCCTGGATGACCCGGGCGGACATCATGGTGGCGTTGGCCCCCGGGGCACTGGGGGCGTGGATGCCGTATTCGGTTTCTGATCCCATGACCCGCATGGCGCCACCGGCGGGCAGGTTCCCGGACCCGGATGCGGGGCCGGGAGTCACAGGTACTGGCCGGTGGAGGGCATCGTCTCGATCGACTTGCCGGGCTCCTGGCCGGCCTTGCCCTGGACGATGGTGCGGATGTAGGTGATGCGTTCACCCTTCTTTCCCGAGATCCGCGCCCAGTCATCGGGGTTGGTGGTGTTAGGCATGTCCTCGTGCTCCCGGAACTCGTCCACCACAGCGTGCAGCAGGTGGTCGATCCGCAGACCCTTCTGGCCGGTGGTGAGCAGGTCCTTGATGGCGGACTTCTTGGCCCGGTCCACCACGTTCTGCACCACCGCTCCCGAGTTGAAGTCCTTGAAATAGAGCATCTCGGTGTCGCCGTTGGCGTAGGTCACCTCGAGGTATTCGTTGGATTTCTCCGTGGAGTACATCGCCTCGACGGTGCGCTGGATCATCGCGTCGACGGTGGCCTGGATGTCCCCGTGGTGTTCTGCGACGTCGGATTCGTGGAACGGCAGGTCCGCGGTGATGTATTTGTTGAAGATGTCCGCGGCGGCCTCGGCGTCGGGGCGCTGGATCTTGACCTTCACGTCCAGCCGTCCCGGACGCAGGATGGCGGGGTCGATCATGTCCTCGCGGTTGGACGCGCCGATCACGATCACGTTGTCCAGCCGTTCCACGCCGTCGATCTCGCTCAGCAGTTGCGGCACGATGGTGGTTTCCACATCCGAGGAGATGCCGGTGCCGCGGGTGCGGAAGAGCGAGTCCATCTCGTCGAAGAACACCACCACCGGGCTGCCGTCCGAGGCCTTTTCCCGGGCCCGGGCGAAGATCAGCCGGATGTGCCGTTCGGTTTCGCCGACGTACTTGTCCAGCAGTTCCGGGCCCTTGATGTTCAGGAAGTAACTCTTCATGTCCGTCTTGCCCGCCCGCTCGGCTGCGCGGGCGGCCAGGGAGTTGGCGACCGCCTTGGCGATCAGGGTCTTGCCGCAACCGGGAGGGCCGTAGAGCAGGATGCCCTTGGGCGCCTTGAGGCCGTGTTCCCGGTAGAGGTCCGGGTGCAGGAACGGCAATTCCACGGCGTCGCGGATCTGTTCGATCTGGGGGCCCAGGCCGCCGATGTCCTGGTAGGTGATGTCCGGGACTTCCTCGAGGACCAGGTTCTCCACCTCGGAGCGGGGAATCTTCTCCAGGGCGTAGCCGGTGCGGCCGTCGACGGAGAGCGCGTCGCCGACCCGGAGTTTCTGGGAGAGCAGGGCGCCGGAGAGCCGGATGACGCGCTCCTCGTCGGCTCGGCCGACGACGAGGGCCCGGTCGGAGCCGAGCATCTCCTTCAGCGTGACGAGTTCGCCGGCCCGTTCGTAGCCGAGCCCGGCCACGACCAGGAGCGCCTCGTTCAACAGGACTTCCTGCCCGACGGCGAGCTGGCTGATATTCACGAGCGGGCTGATGCCCACCCGCATCTTGCGGCCGGCGTTGAAGATATCGACGGATTCTTCGGTGACGGCCTGGCCGCCGCCGGCCGGGGCGTGCCGCTTCGGGTTCAGCTGCAGCACGGTTCCAAAGCTGTACGGCGGCTGGCCTTCCTGGTCGAGGGCATTCTTCAGCCGCAGGATCTCGGCCTTGGCCGTCTCCAGCATGCCCACCAGCTTGGCGTTGTTTTGCGTGGCGGCGGCAAGCTGGCGGTCAATGTGGCGGAGCTTGTCGCGCAGGATATTGATCTGCCGCTCGGTTACCGACGCCTCGCCTGCCGGATAGCGGACGGCGTCCGCGGTGTGCCCCTGCCCGGCGGCGGCCAGGGTCTCGTCCTCGGCGGGCGTGCGGCCCTGGTCGTTGTTCGGAGTCTCCATCGTGCATCAGCCCCTTCAGTCCATCTATTAAGACCATAACGCCAAGATGGCCGG
>DASSXE010000356.1:0-2964 GCA_035704125.1 Arthrobacter sp. | reverse complement strand
CCGAGGCAGTGCCCGCCGCCGCGGAACCGGCGGTAGCGGCACAGCCGACGGCCACGCAGCCGCCCGCGGACCAGCCGCGCGCCACCCGTGGCCGTGGCCGGGCCCGCACGGCCCGGATCCAGCCGCCGAACGTCCGCGCCCAGGCCGCAGAACCGGCGCCGGCGCAGGCGCCTGCAGCGGTTTCCCGTCCGGCCCGCGGCCAGGGAGCCAACGCCCCGGTACAGGCCCCGGCCGAGGCTCCGGCAGCGACGGCTCCCGTTCAGGCTCCGGCAGCAAAGGCGCCGGTCCAGGCAGAGCCGGCCCCGGCCCAGCGCAGGGTGCGCCGTCACCGTAGCGCCAGCCGGGCCCAGGGTGCCGCCAACGAGACCACCGTTGAGCAGCATGAGCAGCGCGCTGCCGCGCCGGTGTCCGCCGCCGGCGCGGTCCACGAGGCGAAGGCCCCGGAACCGGCCAAGGCAGCCGTCAAGACCGCCAACGAGCCGATCATCCTCGGCGTCGGGGTCCCGGCCTCGGAGCTCTAGCCCCCGGCAGACCGCGCCACTCGCGGGTATCCTCCAGCTCGACGTTTTGAAACGCCGGGCCCGGAGGGTGCCCGCGGGTTCGTTAAGCCCGGCGGGGGACACAGGGAACCCGGGGGCCGGGGGAGCGGCTGCCCCGGCGGGCGCTAGGCTGGAAGGCGACACGGGGTGCCGCGCATCGGGCCGGCTGAGATCCAGACCCGTTGAACCTGTCCGGTTAGCACCGGCGAAGGGATGTCTCTTGGCTCCGACCTACCCCGCCCCAGCCCAGCCCGCTTCAGCCCAGTCCGCGTCCATCCTGCGCTCGGCCTTCCCGGCACGCCTGCCCGCGGCAGGTCCCGGGAGCACCGGAACCACCCCGCCGGCCGGGATTCCCCGGGTGCTGGCGATCGCCGGATCGGATCCCTCCGGCGGTGCCGGGATCCAGGCGGACCTGAAAAGCATCGCGGCGCACGGCGGCTACGGCATGGCCGCCATCACAGCCCTGACCGCCCAGAACACCCAGGGCGTCCGTTCCGTCCACGTGCCGCCGGCGGCGTTCCTGACCGCGCAGCTGGACGCCATCAGCGAGGACATCAGCATCGACGCCGTCAAGATCGGCATGCTGGGGGACGCCGGGGTGATCGACGCGGTCCGCGGCTGGCTGGAGCGGACGCGGCCCGCCGTCGTCGTCCTCGACCCGGTCATGGTGGCGACCAGCGGCGACCGGCTGCTCCAGGAAACGGCGGTGGCGGCCCTCCAGGCGCTGCTGCCGCTGGCCGATCTGATCACCCCGAACCTCGCCGAGCTTGCGCTGCTGCTCGGCGAGCCCGTAGCGGCGGACTGGGCCGGGGCGCTGGAGCAGGGGAAGCGGCTTTCCGCGCTGGCCGGCACCACCGTGCTGGTCAAGGGTGGCCACCTGGCGGACGGCGCCGGCCCGGAAGGCGCCGGACACGACGACGCCGCCGGCTGTCCCGACGCGCTCGTGAACGCCGCCGGGCTGCTCGGCGAGGAGACGGTGGTGGTGCCGGGGGAGCGGATCCCCACCCGCAACAGCCACGGCACGGGATGTTCGCTGTCCTCTGCGCTGGCCACCGCCTACGTCACCACCCAGGACTGGCCCGCGGCGCTGCGGGTGGTCAAGCCCTGGCTGCTCGGCGCCCTGCGCGAGGCCGGCCGGCTCCACGTCGGCTCCGGCAACGGACCGGTCCACCACTTCCACCACCTGGAGGACACCGGCACGGCGGCACCCACCGCGGACGGTGACTTTGCCGCCGCCCTCGAACCCCGCGCCGGCGAGGGCCTGGAGGCCATCTACCGGCTGGAATTCATCCGCAGCCTGGCTGACGGCACCCTGCCCGAGCGGGAGTTCGCCTACTACCTCGGCCAGGATGCGCTCTACCTCAATGGCTACTCCCGGGTGCTGTCGCGGGCCGCCGCGCTGGCGCCCACGGAGGCCGAACAGCTGTTCTGGTCACGCTCCGCCCAGCAGTGCCTGGAAGTCGAATCCGAGCTGCACCGGAGCTGGCTGGCCGGGCGCGCCGCGGAAATGCGGCCCGGGCCGGTCACGAAGGCGTACGTCGACCACCTGCACGCGGCCTCCCTGGCCGGCAGCTACGGGGTCCTGGTGGCCGCGGCGCTGCCCTGCTTCTGGCTCTACGCCGAGGTGGGCGCCACGCTCCACACCCAGTTCGTGGCCGCCGGTGCCCCGGCAGAGCACCCGTACGCGATGTGGCTGCGCACCTACGCTGACGAAGGGTTCGCCGAATCCACCCGGCAGGCCATCCGGTACACGGACGCGGCCGCACACCGGGGCTCGGCAGCCGAGCGCGGCGCCATGGCCGAGGCGTTCTCGCATTCGGTCCGGTACGAGGTGGACTTCTTCGACGCGCCGAGGCTCCACGCCTGAGCGGACCTGGCGCCGTCTGCCGCTAAGATAGTGGGGCGCGGTTCCGGAAAGTCGCTGCGGCACCCCAGTCCCACCCCTCGGGAAAGGCACTGTGGCGCCTGTCACGCACTATCCGCCGGGACCAGCCTCGTTTGCGGCCGAAGGCAAAATTAGCGTAGTCTAGATCTTCGGTGCTTACGCCAACACTTGGGTTATGACCTTGAGGAACAGTCCATCCGCCCCGCGGGCTGGATGTTCCACGGGATAGCTCATGGGTTCCCCCGGGGAACCTGCCGGCGTTGAGGCACAGCGTGAGCCGGTCCAAGCACCTCCGGACCCAGGTTCCGCACGCAAATCTAGTAATAAACGTCGAGAGAAGTGAGTTCCCCAGTGGTGTACGCGATTGTCCGCGCAGGCGGCCGCCAAGAAAAGGTTTCTGTTGGAGACTTCGTTACCCTGAACCGCGTCCCCGGTGGAGCCGGCAGCACCTTTGAGCTGCCCGCACTGCTCCTGGTGGACGGTGACAAGGTCACGTCTGCTGCCGCGGACCTGGCCAAGGTAACGGTTACGGCTGAGATC
>DASSXE010000342.1:0-2513 GCA_035704125.1 Arthrobacter sp. | reverse complement strand
GTCCGGGCGGACCCAGTCGGCCAGCCGGGGGAGCGGGTCCACGTTGGCCTCGGCGCAGAGGATGCGGTCCGGGCCGTACTCGGCAAGGATCCGGCGCCAGGCGCGGTAGATGTCGTGCAGCGCGGGCTGGCCGAACATCGGGGCCTCGTGGCCGGGGAAGCCGTCCGAACTGTTGCCGTCAGCCCGGCCGCCCCATTCGGGCAGCCCGGCGGCCTTGACCAGGGCGTGGGCCACGTCGACCCGGAAGCCGGAGACGCCGCGGTCCAGCCAGAAGCGCAGCACGCGTTCAAACTCAGCGTGCACCGCGCCGTTGTCCCAGTTGAAGTCCGGCTGGGACGTGTCGAACAGGTGCAGGTACCACTGGCCCGCGGCGCCGCCGGGTTCGGTGATCCGGGTCCAGGCCGGGCCGCCGAAGTGCGACTGCCAGTTGTTCGGCGGCTGTTCGCCCGAATCGCCGCGGCCGTCCCGGAAGATGAACATGTCCCGCTCGGGGCTCCCCGCGGGGGCGGCCAGGGCGGCCTGGAACGCGGTGTGCTGGTCGGAGCAGTGGTTGGGTACCAGGTCCACGATCAGCCGCAGGCCCAGACGGTTGGCTTCGGCCATCATGGCGTCGAAGTCTGAAAGCGTGCCGAACAGCGGGTCGACGTCGCAGTAGTCGCTGACGTCGTAGCCGGCGTCGCGCTGCGGCGAGCGGTAGAACGGGGAGAGCCAGACGGCGTCGATGTCCAGTTCCGCGAGCTGCGGCAGTTCGGCGGTGATGCCGGCGAGATCGCCAACGCCATCGCCGTTCAGGTCGCGGAAGGACCTCGGGTACACCTGGTAGATCACGGCGGAGCGCCACCAGCCGGGCGTGTGGTCTGCGGCGTGTACCAGGGTCAACGGGCCGGCGAGGGCGGCGGGGACTGTATCAACTGACATGTCGGTAATCGTAAGGCCCGATGCAGCGAATTGAAAACGCTTCCACGATTTCCCCTCCGTTGTGTCAGATTGCCGCCCGCGGACTCCCGCCGGTTCACTGGCGCCGGTTGCGCCAGTGCGCGCGGATCGCAGTCGTTTCCCGGCGCCGCAGGGCTGCGGGGCTTCACGACACGCCCGGAAATGCACGACTTCCCAAAGTACCTACTGGCGTGTAACTTGGAAGCGCTTGCAGCTGTGAGCCACATCACCGACGATGCCACCAGGCCCGAATCGATCCGATCGGGCCTCATGCGTGGATGCAGGATTTTATGAAAGGGACACCAATGAAGGTGCAGAACACCCTCACGCCCGGCACCAGCCGCCGGGTCTTCACGGCAGGTGCCATCTCTGTCGTGGCCGCGCTGGCCCTCAGCGCGTGTGGCGGCGCGGCCGCCACCGCCCCGGCCACGGCCACCGCGACGGCGAAGCCGGACCTCAAGGCCTCCGGTGCCAGCACCATCACCATGTGGGTCGATGCCGAGCGTTCACCGGCGCTGAAGGACATCACCGCCAAGTTCCAGGCCGACACCGGCATTGAAGTGAAGCTGGTCGTCAAGGACTTCGCCGCCGTCCGCGATGACTTCATCACCCAGGTCCCCACCGGCAAGGGCCCGGACCTGATCGTCGGTCCGCACGACTGGGTCGGCAAATTCGTCCAGAACGGCGTGATCGCCCCCGTCGAACTCGGCGACAAGAAGGCCGCATTCCAGGATTCCTCGATCAAGGCCATGACGTACAACGGCTCGGTCTACGGTGTCCCGTACGCGATCGAGAACATCGCGCTGCTGCGCAACACGGCGATCGTCTCCGACCCGGCCAAGACCCTGGACGAGGTCATCAGCAACGGCAAGAAGGCCGTCGCCGACGGCAAGGCCAAATTCCCGTTCCTGGTCGGCATGGACCCCAAGCAGGGCGACCCGTACCACCTGTATCCGTTGCAGTCCTCGATGGGCTCGCAGGTCTTCGGCAAGGCTGCCGACGGCGGCTACGACCCCAAGCAGCTCCTGATCGGCGATGCAGCCGGCGTCGAGTTCGCCAAGAAGCTGGCCGCCTGGGGCGACACCGGCGAGAAGATCATCAACTCCAACATCACCGGTGACATTGCCAAGGAGAAGTTCCTGGCCGGGGAGTCCCCGTACTTCCTGACCGGCCCGTGGAACGTTCCGGACGTGCAGAAGAAGGGCATCAAGTTCGCTGTTGACCCGCTGCCGACCGCCGGTGACCAGCCGGCCCAGCCGTTCATCGGCGTCAACGGCTTCTTCATCAGCGCCAAGAGCGCCAACGCCCTGGCCACCAACGAGTTCGTCACCAACTACCTCACCTCCGAGGCAGCCCAGGACTCGATGTACAAGGCCGGCGGCCGGCCGCCGGCGCTGAAGGCCTCCTTCGACAAGGCCGCCAGCGACCCGGTCGTGGCTGCCTTCGGCAAGATCGGCGCCACCGGCGTTCCGATGCCCGCCATCCCGGAAATGAGTGCGGTCTGGGCTGACTGGGGAGCAACCGAGCTCTCCCTCATCAAGGGCCAGGGCGACCCCGCCGCGGACTGGGCCAAGATG
>DASSXE010000300.1:0-4652 GCA_035704125.1 Arthrobacter sp. | reverse complement strand
TCCCGCCTGCTGGCCAAGGAAGGCGTCCGGCACGAGGTCCTGAACGCCAAGAACCACGCCCGGGAAGCATCCATCGTGGCCCAGGCCGGCCGGAAGGGTGCCGTCACGGTCGCCACCAACATGGCCGGCCGCGGTACCGACATCATGCTCGGCGGCAATGCCGAATTCACCGCCGTCGCCGAACTCGCCCAGCGCGGACTCGACCCGGAGGAGAACTCCGAGGAGTACGAGGCCGCCTGGCCGGCGGCATTCGAGGCCGCCAAGCAGTCCGTCAAGGACGAGCACGAGGAAGTCCTGAACCTCGGCGGACTCTACGTCCTGGGCACCGAACGGCACGAGTCCCGCCGGATCGACAACCAGCTGCGTGGCCGCTCCGGCCGCCAGGGAGACCCGGGCGAATCCCGCTTCTACCTCTCCCTGACCGATGACCTGATGCGCCTGTTCAACTCCGGCGCGGCCGAACGGCTGATGAACAGCTCGGTGCCCGACGACGTCGCGCTCGAGTCCAAGCTCGTGTCCCGGGCCATCGCCTCGGCGCAGGGCCAGGTGGAGGGCCGCAACGCCGAGCAGCGCAAGAACGTCCTGAAGTACGACGACGTGCTGAACCGCCAGCGCGAGGCCATCTACGGTGACCGCCGCCGGATCCTCGAGGGCGATGATCTGCACGAAAAGGTCCAGTACTTCATCGAAGACACCATCAATGCGTTCATCGACGAGGCCACGGCCGAGGGCAATGGCGACGACTGGGATTTCAACCTGCTCTGGTCCAACCTGAAGACGCTGTACCCGGTCAGCTTCACACCGCGCGATGTCATCGACGAGGCCGGCGGCAAGTCCCGGATCACGGTCGAGTTCCTGAAGGAGGAAATCCTCTCGGACGCCCGGCTCGTGTACCAGGCCCGCGAGGAGCTGATCGGCTCCGAAAGCATGCGCGAGCTGGAACGCCGCGTCGTCCTCTCCGTGATCGGCCGTAAATGGCAGGAACACCTCTACGAGATGGACTACCTCAAGGAGGGCATCGGCCTGCGTGCCATGGCCCAGCGCGATCCCCTGGTCGAGTACCAGCGCGAAGGCTTCACCATGTTCCAGGCGATGATGGAGGCCATCCGCGAGGAAAGCGTCGGATTCCTGTACAACCTCGACGTCGAAGTGACGCCGGCGCAGGACGTGGTGGTGGCCGACGAGGCCGGCCAGCACACCGAACACCAGGAGCCGCAGATCCACGCCGCGGGCCTGGAAGCCCCGGAAAAGCCGGCGCAGCTGCAGTACACGGCACCGGGCGAGGACGGGGCGGCGCAGACCCGCGTGGAGGCGAAGTCCTCCGGCCGCTCCGGGAACCCGGCGAAGGCCGCACAGGAGTCGCCGCGCCGGGCCACCAAGAAGAAGCGCCGCTAAGTCGAAGCCACGAGCCCCGGGGCCGGAACGGATGTTCCGGCCCCGGGGCTTTGTTGTGCCTAGCCAATTTCCAGGACGGTGACCCGCCACACCTGCCGGCTGCGCTCCAGCCGCAGTGCGACGGCCCGGACGCGCAGCTCATCCGCGACCACCGCACTGGCCTCGTAGACGTCGTCCGAAACCCTGCAGGCGTGGACCGAGCGGACGGACGGATTGCGGTGCAGCCGTCCCGCGGTGGGGGAGGTGCCGGAGGCCACCCTTCGGGTCAGGGCCGCCCGGTGCTGCAGTGCCGCGAGGCAGCGTTCGTCCAGCCGGCGTGCCAGCTGCTGCGCGGGCCGGGTGCCGGCGAGGACCTCGACGGCGGCCTGGACGGTGGAGCGGCAGATGGTGCGCACCTCCCGGTCCTGGTCCACCAGCTGCAGTTCCGGTCCAGCGGTGGCAGGGGAGGCCGGCGGGCCGCCAGGCGGTGCGTCCGGCGGTGCGCCGGCCGGGGCGAGGGCCCGAAGCGCAGTCGGGGCCGGTGGTGCGGCGTAGGCGGGGCGGATGCCGGTTAGCGGGCTCATGCGGGTTCCTTTGCTGACGGGTGACGGATACGGATACGGGTGCGGGTGTGCGGGCGGACGCGGTCCGGACGGCGGCGGAGGCCCGTTCACAGCCCGGGCGGAATCAGGAGCACCTGTCCGGGGCGCAGGAGCCCGGGATCGGGGCCGATGACGTTGCGGTTGTGCTGGTACAGCTGGGGCCAGGCGAGCGCGATGTCGACGTCGGATGCCAACGGACCCAGTTCCGAGGCGCAAATGCCCCAGAGCGAATCGCCATCACGGACGGTCACCTCCCGCTCGCCGGTGGCGGGATCCTGCGCCCTGAGCTGGGCGGGTGCCAGGGCTCCCGGATCCGCCGGTGCGGGCGAGGGCATCCATCGCGGCTCCATCCCCGGCCGTGGTGCCGGAGTGGCGGGGGCCGTGGGTGCCGTCGCCCCGCCGGGAGCCCAGGCCGCGGCGACGGCCGGCGGCAGCGGCGCACCCGGGCCGGTGGGACTGCCCTGGCCGAAGGTCCCGGTCGCGGCGTTTGCCAGGGGAGCGGTGGCGAGTTGGAGTCCGACGGCGGCCAGCGCAAGACGCCGCATGAACGCCGGGCTGTACCTGCCCGCCGCCGCCGCGGCGGTGCGGTGGCCGCTGCGCTCGAGCAGAGCGGAGGTGACGGCGATCAGGAGGGACAGAATCCACCACGCCACGACGATCAGGCCCGTGGTGGTGGCTGCCACTCCCAGGCTGCTTTCGAACGTCAGGGACTGGCGCCGGGCGGCCGAGGACCGCAGGTGTTGGGCCAGCAGCGTCCCGGAGCCGGCCAGGACCAGTCCAAGCAGGAGAACGGCCGCCGCCATGGCCGCGTCGCCGGGGCGACCAGGCCTGGCCGCGTCGGGTGAAAGCCGCCGGGTACGCATAGGGCCGTCTCCTCTTGGTGGATCACACTTTGCATCGTTTAGGTATCTTTTGATGCTGTTTGATGTATTTAGATGCTTTTTCACAGTGTGAACCCGGCGCGGCGCATTTGTCTAGGCTGCTGCCCCGGATGTTCATTGACCGCGGAGGGAAGGCCCGCATACGCTGACCGGCATGCGGTGGGACGCCTTGTTTGCAGACTTGGAAGCGCAGCTCGCTGCCGAGGAACGGCGGGATTTGGAGCTGGAAGTAGACGAACGCGCGCGCGTCGAAAGCTCGGGGATCGAACTGGCGGACCGGCTCCGCGGGTCGATGGGCCGTCGCGTGGGCGTCCAGCTAACGACCGGCGCCGCCTTCGAGGGCACGTTGAGCCATGCGGGATCGCAGTGGCTGGTGCTGGATGAGCAGCGGCACCAGGTGCTGATTCCGCACGCATCCGTCGCGCGCTTTTCGGGGCTCGCCATGCTGGCAGTGGGTGGGGGTACGTCGCGGGCGCAACGGCTCGGACTGGCAAGTGCGCTACGGGGTCTGGCCCGTGACCGTGCCCGGCTGGCCGCGATGGTGCAGGGACCCGCCGGCGGCCCGGTGCTGTACGGGGTGATCGACCGCGTGGGCCGGGACTTCTTCGATCTGGCCGAGACGGACCCGGGGGAAGAACGCCGGGCGGCGAACGTCAGAGCGGTAGCCACCATTCCGTTCGGGGCCCTGGCCGCGCTGCGCTCCGAGCGCGGTGGCCTCGGCTAAGCCCCGCCGGGCTGCCCGCCGGGGTCAGTTGCCTTTGGCCTTGGCTTCCTCAATCATCCGGCTGGCCTCTGCGTAGCGCTCCTGGATGTACTGCTCCAGCATTGTCTCTTCGACCCGCCACTGGCCGCGGCCGCCGACCTGAATGGCCTTGAGCTGGCCGCTCCGGACCAGGGCGTAGGCGGCGGGCGAGTTGATCTGCAGCTGTTCGGCGACGTCCGCGAGGGTCAGGAAACGGGGCATGACTCCAGTTTGCCACCGGATGGCCGGGTTGGGGCCGTTATCCACACTTTGCAGTTGTTTGTCGCCGAGTCTTCCCGCCGGGCCGACAATTCGTGACAATGGGGGTGACCGGCGCCGGCGGCGCGGGCGCGGCTATGGGGGGAGCGTGGCGCATGACGGTGAGCGCGGATACCGGCGGGGCGCGGCTGAAGAGACCGTCGTGGAAAGATCCACGGCTGCTGGTCGGCGTCCTCCTGGTGTTGGCGTCCGTTGCCGGGGTGGTCTCGCTGGTGGCCGCGGCGGACCAGACGACGGAGGCCTTCGCCGCCAGCCAGCCGATCGCCGTGGGGGAGAAGCTGACCCAGGACAAGCTGCACCGGGTCAAGGTGCGGCTGGGCGACGTTGAACAGTACTATTTGACGCCCGAGTCCGGCATGGCCGAAGGGATGGTCGCCGTACAGCGCATCGGCAAAGACCAACTGCTCCCGCGGGAAAGCCTCGGCCAGCCGGATGCGCTGGAACGCAAACCGGTCGCCGTGACCATCGACGAGGCACTCCCGCCGCAGGCAGTCGCCGGTTCCCGGGTGGATGTCTGGGTTGCCCTGCCGGATAACCGGAACGGTTTCGGCGAACCGGCCCGGCTGCTCTCCGGTGCGGAGATTGCGCAGCTGACCCCGGGGAGTACGGCTCTCGGCGCCCAGCGGTCCACCGTCGTGATGGTGCTGGTGCCGGACAGCCAGATGCCCAAGCTGCTCGGCGCGCAGGCCAACAAAGCCAAGATCGCGGTGGTGTGGAACCCGGGCGGATCGTCCTGATGAGCATTCCCGTGGTGACCGTGGGGCAGGGGACGGA
>DASSXE010000256.1:0-4183 GCA_035704125.1 Arthrobacter sp. | reverse complement strand
TGACGGCGGGGACCCTGGCCGGGGGCTGGCGGATCTCCTACACCATCGGTTACCGCCTGGTCCGGATCGATCCGCTCCGCGGCTCGGTGGCGCAGCTGTACAGCAGCGTCATCCTGCTGGTGGGGGCGATCGGGCTGCACTGGCCCATGTCCACCACCCACACTGTCACCTCGGCCGTGCTGGGTGCCGGGGCGAACCAAGGCTACACGGCCACCAACCGGCGGCTGGTGCTGCGCATCCTGGCCTTCTGGGGACTGACCCCGCTGGTGACCGCGGCGGTAGCCTTCGTGCTGGAGCTCGCTCTGTCGCCGCTGGCCGGCCTCTAAAGCCGGCCGGCCCGGCCGGTAAGGCGGGTAAGGCGGGTCTACAAGGCGGCGGTTTAGCCGAAGCGGCCGGAGACGTAGTCCTCGGTGGCCTTCACGGTCGGGTTGCTGAAGATCGTGTGGGTGTCCCCGTATTCGATCAGCTTGCCGGGCTTGCCGGTGCCGGCAATGTTGAAGAACGCCGTCTTGTCCGAGACGCGGGCCGCCTGCTGCATGTTGTGCGTCACGATCACCACGGTGTACTCATCCTTGAGCTCATTGATGAGGTCTTCGATGGCGAGCGTGGAGATTGGGTCCAGCGCGGAGCAGGGCTCGTCCATCAGGATCACCTGTGGTTCGACGGCGATCGCGCGGGCGATGCACAGGCGCTGCTGCTGGCCGCCGGACAGGCCGGAGCCTGGCTTGGCCAGGCGGTCCTTGACCTCGTTCCAGAGGTTGGCGCCGCGCAGCGAGCGCTCCACCAGCGCGTCGGCGTCGCCCTTGGAGATCTTCTGGTTGTTCAGCTTCACGCCGGCCAGCACGTTGTCCCGGATGGACATGGTGGGGAACGGGTTGGGCCGCTGGAAGACCATGCCGATCTGGGAGCGGACCGTCACCGGATCCACGCCGGGTCCGTACAGGTTGTCGCCGTCGAGCAGCACCTCCCCCTCCACCCGGGCGCCGGGGATCACCTCGTGCATCCGGTTCAGGGTGCGCAGGAAGGTGGACTTACCGCAGCCGGACGGACCGATGAACGCGGTCACCGACTTGGCGTCGATGTTGATGTTGACGTCTTCGACGGCCAGGAATTTGCTGTAGTAGACGTTGAGGTCTTTGACGTCGATGCGCTTAGACATGCTGTTCCTTCACTTGGGGAGAATGGGTCCGGGAGCCGGCGCGGGCCTAGCGGCCGGCCTTCGGGGCGAAGATGCGGGCCACCAGGCGGGCGGCGAGGTTGAGCAGCATCACCAGGATGATCAGCACCAGGGCCGCGCCCCAGGCACGCTGGTCCGACGGTCCCGGGTTCGACGGCGAGGTCGGGTTCAGGATCTGCGTGTAGATAAAGGTCGGCAGCGACGCCATCCAGCCGCCGAAGACGTTGTTGTTGATGGTCGTGGCGAAGCCCGCGGTGACCAGGATCGGGGCGGTCTCGCCGATGACCCGGGCGATGGCGAGCGTGACGCCGGACGCGATACCGGAGATCGCCGTCGGGATGACCACCTTGAGGATGGTCCGCCACTTGCGCACGCCCAGGGCGTAGGCCGCCTCGCGCAGCTCGTTCGGGACGATCTTGAGCATTTCCTCGCTGGAGCGGACCACCACGGGGATCATCAGCACGGAGAGGGCGACGGCGGCGACGGCGCCGGTCTTGGTCCCGGGCCCGACGACGGCGAAGAAGAACGCCGCGGCGAAGAGGCCTGCCACGATCGAGGGGATCCCGGTCATGACGTCGACGAAGAACGTGATGGTGCGGGCCAGCGGCCGGTCGTCGCCGTATTCGACCAGGTAGATCGAGGTCAGCAGGCCCACCGGCACGGAAATGACGGTGGCCAGCAGGGTGATCTGAACCGTGCCCACCAGCGCGTGGTAGATGCCGCCGACCACGGGGGCGCCGCTGTCGACGCTCTTGTTATCGAACGCGCCGGTCACACCGTTCATCGAGGTGCCAAGGAAGCCGGGGTCCAGGAGCCCGGGGAGGCCCTTGACCAGCACGGTCCAGATAACGGAGACCAGCGGGAGCAGCGCGATCAGGAAGGCCCCCACCACCAGGCAGGTGGCGAGCTTGTCCTTGGCCCGGCGGGAGCCCTCGACGACGGCGCTCCAGCCGGCCAGGCCGGCGGTGAAGAGGATGGCCGTGACGATGCCCCAGCCGAAGGCGTTGAAGCCGATCAGGGCCAGGATGGCGGCGCCGAGGACCAGCGCGAGGGCCAGCACGATGTACGGTGCCGCCTTCGGCAGCTGGCCCTTGGTCAGGGCGGAGCGCTTGCGGACCGGAGTCAGGGTGGAGGTCATTTAGTTGGCTCCCGAGAATTCTTTGTGCCGGGTGATGATCCACCGGGCGATCATGTTCACGCCCAGCGTGATGACGAACAGGACGAGGCCCGCCGCGATCAGCGTGCTGACCTTCAGGCCGCTGGCTTCCGGGAAGTTCAGGGCAATCTCGGCGGCGATCGTCTGGTTGCCGGACTGGATCAGGCTGGCGGTGAGTGCGCCGGAGGACAGCACCAGCGCGACGGCCATGGTTTCGCCAAGGGCGCGGCCCAGACCCAGCATGATGGCGCTGATGATGCCCGGACGGCCGAAAGGCAGCACGGCCATCCGGATCATTTCCCAGCGGGTGGCGCCCAGGGCCAGCGCGGCTTCCTCGTGCAGCTTGGGGGTCTGCAGGAAGATTTCGCGCGACAGCGAGGTGATGATCGGCAGCACCATGACGGCCAGGACGATGCCGGCGGTCAGGATCGTTTTGCCCGTGGCGGAGGCGGGGCCCTGGAAGATGGGCAGCCAGCCGAGGTTGGCGGCCAGCCAGTTGTAAGCCGGGGAGATCTCCCGGGCCAGGAACGCCGCGCCCCAGGCGCCGTAGACGACCGACGGGATCGCGGCGAGCAGGTCGATCACGTAGCCCAGGCCCGAGGCCAGGCGGCGGGGGGCGAAGTGCGAGATGAAGAGCGCGACGCCGATCGCTACCGGGGTTGCGATCACGAGGGCGATGACGGCGGCGATCAGGGTGCCGATGACGATCGGCCAGATGTAGGCGAAGAAGCCTTGGCCGCCCTGGATCTTGTCCGGGGATGCGACGAGGGCGGGGACGGCCTGGATGACCAGGAAGAGCGCCACGCCGAAGAGCACGGCAAGGATCAGGCACCCGGCGGCCAGGGTGGCTGCGGAGAAGACTTTGTCTCCGGTGCGGCCTGTGCCCCGGGACGTAGTCAGGGAGGTGGTGGTCACTTCACGATCCTTCAGCTTCGATCTTCGCCGGGCGGCGGGGCGGGTCTCGCCCGGCCGACGGCGGTCGATCTGGGGTATGGCGGACAAACGGCTAGGTTCCCTGCCCCGGTCCGGCGGTCAATGACCGCCCGTTTGGGGCAGGGAACCTGGCTCAGGCTGGTGTCTCCACTATGCCTTGCGGTGAAACGGAACCCTAGGACTTTGCCTTGATGGATTCGATCGACTTCGTGGCCTTGTCCTGCAGGGCCTTGGACAGCGGCGCGGACTTGGCGGACTCGGCGGCGGCCTTCTGGCCGGCGTCGGAGACGACGTAGTTCTCGAAGGCCTTGACCAGGTCAGCGGTGTCCTTGCTGTCGTAGGTGCTGCACACGACGTGGAAGGAGACCAGGACGATCGGGTAGGCACCCTCGATGGTGGTCTTGCGGTCCAGCTTGATGGAGAGGTCGTTGGCGGCGCGGCCCTCGACCGGCTTGCCGGCGTCGACGGCCTTGGCGGCGGCGTCGGCGGAGATCGTGGTGAAGCCGTTGCCCACCTTGATCTGGGCGACGCCGAGCTTGCCGCTGACGGCGGAGTCATCGGCGTAGGTGACCGCACCGGGGGTGTCGGTCACGGTCTTGACGACGCCGGAGGTGCCCTTGGCGTTCTCGCCCTTGAGCGAGGCGGGCCAGACACCGGCGGACTTGTCGGTCCAGACGTCGGAGGCGGCGGCGGCCAGGTAGTCCGTGAAGTTCTGCGTGGTGCCGGAGTCATCGGAGCGGTTGACCGGGGTGACCTTGAGGTCCGGCAGCTTCGCGTCCGGGTTCAGGGCGGCGATGGCCGGGTCGTTCCACTTGGCGATCTGGCCGCGGAAGATCTTGGCCACGGTGGGGGCGTCGAGCTTGAGGTCCTTGACGTCGGGCAGGTTGAAGGCCACGGCGATCGGGGAGATGTAGACC
>DASSXE010000524.1:0-13450 GCA_035704125.1 Arthrobacter sp. | reverse complement strand
TCGCGTGCCAGCCGCGGACGATCTGCCGGGACGCGTGTCCGGCGTGCTTGCCGTGCTGTATCTGGTCTTCAATGAGGGCTACCTCGCGACGGGTGGCGGCCAGGATCCGGTCCGTTCCGACCTCACCGCCAAGGCCATCCGGCTCACCCGCCTGCTCCGCGCCCTGTTGCCGGACGACGGCGAGGTGGCCGGGTTGCTGGCCCTGATGCTCCTGACCGAGGCCCGGAGTGCCGCCCGGATCTCGGCACGCGGCGATCTCGTCGCCCTTGACGAGCAGGACCGGAGTGCCTGGGACACGGCGCTGATCGCCGAAGGCCACCGCCTGGTGCGCGAACGCCTGGCCTCCGGGATGGCACCGGGCCCATACCAGCTCCTCGCGGCGATCAACGCCGTACATACCTCGGCCCGGGACTTCCGCGACACCGACTGGTCCCAGATCGTGGCGCTCTACGACCAGCTGGTCAGCCTCGATCCGTCGCCGATCGTCGCGCTCAACCGGGCCATCGCGGTGGGGGAGCTTGATGGTCCCCAGGTGGCGCTGACCGCCGTCGACCAGCTTGACGACGAACTGGCCGGATATCACGCCTACTACGCCACCCGCGCCGAGCTGCTGCGGAGACTGGGCCGCACCCCGGAGTCGCGTGTGGCGTATGGGAAGGCCATCAAACTGACCGCCAACCCGGCCGAGGCCGCCGCCCTGAAGCGCCGCCGCGACCAGTTGCCGGACTGACCCGCAATCCGGGAGTAATTTCGGATGCGGGCCTGCCGGGACCTTGCCCCGGCTTCCGTCGAGGACGAGGATGAGTGCCATCCCCAAGACCGCGACAAAGGAGCCGACGCCATGACCAAGTACCTGATCTCATTCCCGAGCGCCGCGATGGACGTCACGGCCGAGGAGCTGCCCGCGGTGTCGGACGCTTCGCACGCCGTGGTGCAGGAAGCCAAGGATGCCGGAGTGTGGGTGTTCGGCGGCGGCATCGACGAGGGCGTCCCTCCGGTGATGGTCGACGGCGGCGGCAACGTCCGCGAGGGCACCTACCCGCAGACCGCGCAGCTCGAGGGCGGCTACTCGGTCCTGGAGCTTCCCTCCTACGAGGAGGCGCTGGAATGGGCCGCGAAGATCGCGGTGGCGTGCCGGTGTGCCCAGGAGGTGCGCGCTTTCGCGTACGACCCGGCCAGCTGACGACGTCCGAAGTGGGCGGTTTTCAACCGTCGTCGCAACAGGCGCGAATATTGAAGGCAGCAGACTCTTCCGCGGTTCACGTCCGACGCCGTCAAGCTATTCGGGCCTCAATCAGAAAGCTGGTAACCCTGCGGGCAGTTGATGTTCCCTGTCCGGCTTCACGCAGTCTCATCGCCAAGACGCCGGTGACCACGAGCAGCAGTTCCTCGGCCAGCGCCTGGGCTTGGCGCCCTACAACGGGCGCGGCGAATTCGGCCAGCCGGGTTTGAAACGAATTGGTGTCTGCCCGCAGTACCTCAAGGATTTCGACGGGAGCATCGGCATACTCAGCGGCAGAACCAAGGAATGCGCACCAGCGCGCGCCACCAGGGCTTGCCATGAATTCGTCCAGTGCATCGAAGACCGCCAGCAGTTTTCCCCGCGCTGTTGCCTGGCGCTCGATGGCCTGGTCCCAGGCAGCAAGCCATGCCTTATGACGTCTGGTGAGAGCGGCTGCGACCAGCGCTTCCTTACTTGGGTAACCGCGGTACAGAGTGGCCGCCGACACTCCGGCCCGGTCAAGGATTACGTCAACCGGTGTAGCGGCGATTCCGTTGGTGAAGAAGAGCGCATCCGCGGCATCGAGCAGCTTTTCCTCAGTTTTCGGACGAATTCCCATGGGAATAGCTTAGGCTATAAAAATGAAACGTTCGTTTTCGTTAACCCCCGCCAGGGAAGGCATGTTGCTTGCCGCGGGCACTAGCTTCATCGCGATGACCTATGGTTTGGTCCGAATGGCGTTCGGCCTCTTTCTTCCGGACGTGAAAGCGGAACTGTCCTTCGACGCAGCCGCGGCGGGCCTGATTTCATCAGGTGCGTCTCTGTCCTACTGCGTGGGCGCGTTGATTGGTTTACGGGCGGGTGCGGCTCACCCGCGCCGGCTTGTCATTGGGGCGGGGCTGTGTGCCGGCATTGGATCCGCAGGCATGGCTGCAGCGATGCAGTCGGGCGTCTTTGCCGCGTTCGCCATCCTCAGTTCCACCGGCGCCGGTCTTGCATCACCTGCCCTCGTGTCCATCATCGGACGCAACGTCGAACGAAGGGACAACGATCGCGCACAATCAATGGTGAACGCAGGCACCGGGCCTGGACTGATCGTCGCCGGGGTGCTGGCGCTGGTTCTTCTCCCCAACTGGCGGCTTCCCTGGTTCGTTGTAGCCGGCTTCACAGTCGTCGTTGCCGCCCTGGTTCTAGGGCTTGACAGAGCCCGCACCCACCGCTCAGTTGATGAGAATAAGCTTCCGCCCAGATCCTGGTTCGGCGCACACGGCCACGTCATCGCCGCTGCACTCTTGATGGGTGCCGGCTCGGCTGCCGTATGGACCTTTGGACGAGCCCATCTGGTGGAATCCGGTGCCAGCGAGCCGGTACCGATAGAAGCATGGATAGCCCTCGGCATCGGTGGAACAGCAGTAATCGCCACTGCGCGATGGATGAGCCATGTTCGGCCACCGACCGCGTGGGCAGTCAGTACCTCCGTGGTTGCCGGCGCTACCGTGATGCTTGGGATCACTCCCGGCGTGACTGCCCTGGCACTGGCCGCCTGCGTTGCTTTCGGGTGGGGCTACACCGCGGCCACAGGAGCGCTTATCGCATGGACGGTGGAACTCGACTTCGGTCGTGCTGCAACGGGTACCTCGCTGCTGTTTGTTGCCCTCGTCCTGGGTCAGGCGCTCGGCGCGACGGCCGCAGGTGCAGTCGCCGCTGTCTGGGGGCTCGCCCCCGCTTTCATACTGGCAGCCGTAGTCACCGGAGCGGCAGTGGCCGTCCCGCATTGGGCGAAGACCGTGAATGAGACACCCTCACCCGAACGACGAATAATGGGACGCGACGCCCCTTAACCTAGTGCGACTAGAGGCATGACCCCGCCCCTGCTTTCAAGGAGCTTTTCGTTCATTGACGACGAACCAGCGCCCGGTTGGAGTGCCCTTCTTTCATGGGCTGAACATACAAGGGCCTCTTCTCAACCAGGCCCGGAGGCACCATTTTCCTCGATCGGCTCATTGAACTGCGCATGAATCAACACCGCGTTCAGGCGGTGCTGCGACGTTGGTGAGAAACCGGCGGTGTGCCGGTCTGCCGGCGGGACGGCCGCTACCGGCTGCTGACCTTTCCGGACAGCCGTGCGATCGGCGCGAGAACCAGCGGCCGGGCGGCGAACCAGCCGGCCGCCGTGAGGGCGATGGCAGCAGCGAAGAGCCAGAACCCCACCCAGTTCACCTCGTCCGTGCCGGCGAACATGTGGTTCAGGTTCCGCAGCGCCCCGGTGGCGAACACCAGGAACACGTGGACCAGGATGAACAACACGAAGAACAGCATGGTGGGGAAGTGCAGGGCGCGGGCCGCCTCCACCGGGTAGATCCGGTTCAGCGTCTTCGCGTTTTTGGGCCAGAATTCGCTCATCCTGGCCCCGGTGATCGCGGCCAGCGGGGCCGCGATGAACACCACGATGAAGTACATGAGCTGTTGCAGGCCGTTGTAATTCACCCAGCCGGACTCCACCGGCCAGTCGAGCGTCAGGTACTGCAACAGGGCCGACGCCGCGTTCGGGAAGACCTCCCAGCTGGTGGGAACAATCCGCATCCAGTGCCCGGAGGCGAACAGCAGCACCGCAAAGATGAGCCCGTTGGCCAGCCAGACGATGTCCAGCGTCTGGTGCAGCCACAGGGTGATGCTGATCTTCTTGCCACCGCGATTGGGTGTCCAGTACGCCGGCGGTTTCTGCTGCGTCCGCACCTGGTAGCCGGAGCGGATGATCAGCACCATCAGGAAGATATTCAGGAAGTGCTGCCACTGCGCCCACCACGGGAAGCCCGGCTGGGCCGCATCCGGCAGGTCGTAGGTGCCGGGGTAGCGCCTGAGGAACCCGGGTACGCCCGGGAGCGTGGTGACGCCCCGGGCGGCGAGGATCAGGATGCCCGCGGCGACGACGGCGCCCACGGCCAGGAGCACGATGCGGCTGATCCAACTGGCCAGCGTGCGGGACCCGTACAGTCGGGCCTCCGGTCTGGGCGCGGCGGGTTGTTCCGTGGCTGCTTGCTTGCCCGGCTTCTCCCGAGCGGCAGCCACCGGCGGCGTGAGACGTATGGGAGCGGCAGCCGGGGGAGCAGACGGCGCGGCGGCGGGTTCGGGGGCGACGGCAGCCGGGGCGGCGGCCGGTGCCGGGACCGGTGCCGAAGGCTGGGCAGTGCGGACGGGTGAAGCAGCCGCCGGGGGCCACGGTTCGCCGCCGGGAACCCGGGGGAGGCCACGGCGGAGCTGAACGGTGCCCATTGCCGGGGCAGGCGCCGGAAGGTCTACCGCCTGCGCTGGCTCAGGGACCGCGACCGTCTCGGCCTCGGGCCTGGACACGGGGGCAGCATGGAGGGGCGCCGCGGCCGCGGGAGGCCACGGCTCGCCGCCGGGGACGCGGGGAAGTCCGCGCCTGAGCCGCCGCCCGCCGCCGTCGCGCACGGCCGGAGTCAGCAACGGAGCCGCAACCACTGACGGAGCCGCAACCACTGACGGAGCCGGAGCCGCCGACGGTGCTGCCGCCAGTTGCTCGGAGACGGCCGTGGCGACGCGTGCGGACGCCTCACCGGCGGGCGGCCAGGGCTCGCCGCCCGGCACCCGGGGCAGGCCCCGGCGGAGTGGGCGCGGCTGGGCTGCCACCGCTACTGCTTCCGGGCTTCGAGGGCGCTGATCAGCTGCGGGACCACCGTGAAAACGTCGCCCACCACGCCGAAGTCGGCGATCTCGAAGATCGGCGCGTCGGCGTCCTTGTTCACGGCGACGATGGTCTTCGCGGTCTGCATGCCGGCCCGGTGCTGGATCGCGCCGGAGATGCCGAGCGCGATGTACAGCTGCGAGGACACGGACACTCCGGTCTGGCCCACCTGCTGCGACTGCGCCACGTAGCCGGCGTCCACCGCCGCCCGCGAGGCACCCACGGCGGCGCCGAGCGCGTCCGCGAGCTGTTCCACCAGGGCGAACTGTTCCTTGGAGGCCAGGCCGCGGCCGCCGGCCACCACCTTGGCGGCGCCGCGCAGTTCGGGCCGGGAGGTGACGGCCACCGATGCTTCAAACGACTCGATCCGCGCCGCGCGCTTACCGGAGGCCGACACGGTCAGGGTCTCGGAGGCGGGAGGCCGCGCTTCGGCGCGGGCCTCGATGGAACCCTGCCGGATGGTGATCACCGGCGGCCCGAAGGTGGCCGTGGCGGTGACGTTGTACGCGCCGCCGTAGACGGAGTGGTGCGCCACCACGCCCTCCTCGTCCCGGGACACGCCCACCGCGTCAACGCAGACGGCGGACCGGGTGCGGGCGGCGAACCGGCCGGCCAGGTCCCGCCCGTTCAGCGAATGCGAGATCAGGACGGCGTCGGGCCGGACCAGGTCCACCGCCGCGGCGAGGGCGTCCACTCCGGGCACGCCCAGCGCGGACGGGTCGGGGCTTTCTGCGACCAGGACGCACGCGGCGCCGAGTTTTGCGGCCTCTGCCGCAGTGGCGCCCGCCGCGGGAGCATCCCCGGCACCGGGGGCCGTCAGCACCAGGGCCACGGGCGTGCCCACCGTGGCCGCGGCGCCGATCAGTCCGGCGGCGGCCTTCTCAAGCTCACCGGAGGTGTTGGTTTCGACGGCCACCAGGATGGCGTCAGCAGGAAATTCAGTCATGTCGGTGCTCCCTACGCCAGCCGGTTTTCGATCAGGAATTCGGCGATCTTGCCGCCGGCGTCGCCGTCGTCGACGATCTTCACGCCCGCAGCCCGCGGTGGTTTCTCCGCGATGGACAGCATGATGGAGCGGGCCGCGTCCGGGTCCTCCGCCGCGATCCCGAGGTCCGCGAGGGTCAGCACCTCCAGCGGCTTCTTCTTGGCCGCCATGATGCCCTTGAAGTTGGGGAACCGCGGCCCGGGGAGGGCCTCGGTGATCGAGATGACCGCCGGCAGCTCCGCCGAAACCTGCTGCACGCCGTCGTCCACCGGGCGGGAGCCGGACACCGCGCCGTCGTCGATCTGCACGGTGGTCAGCCCGGTGGCGTGCGGGACCTCGAGCAGCTCCGCGAGCATGGCGGGCATCATGCCGCCTGAGCCGTCGGTGGAGAGGTTGCCGGTGATGACCAGGTCGTACCCGATGCGTCGGATCGCGGCGGCGAGGGCCTCGGCGGTCAGGCCCAGGTCGGCGCCGCGGAAGGCCTCGTCGCAGATGTGGACGGCGCTGCCGGCACCCATTGCCAGACCCTTGCGGATGGTGGCGGTGGCGCCCTCGGGGGCGAGGGAGAGGACGACGACGTCGGTTCCCTCGTGCGCATCGGCGTAGGTCAGCGCGAGCTCCAGTGCGCGTTCGCCGATCTCATCGATCACGGCCTCGTTGGCCCCCCGGTCCGCGAGGCCGGTTTCGAGGCTTAGTTTCCGGTCCCCGTAGGTGTCCGGGACTTCCTTGACTAGGACGACAATCTTCATTGATGGCTCTTCCTGTGGCGGGCGCGCTGCCGAGGGGCGGCGTGCCGATTCTCCCTAGAGTCTACGAAAGAGCGGCCCGGTTGGCGGGACGGGGCGCGGCCGCGCGTCCGGCCGCGGGTCTTACCGCGGGTCTCAGCGCGGGTCTTACCGGGCGGAGGCCAGCGCGTCCCAGGCGAAACTGGCCAGCCAGTGGCTGGACATGAATTCATCGGTGCTGACCGCGTCCATGCCCGCGAGCAGCAGCGGCCCTGCGGCCCCGTCAAGAACGGACCGCAGTTCGTCCGTCCCGGCGGAGCCGGACAGCGCGGTGCTGATCCGGATCAGCTGCCCGGCCCGGCTGAGGTTCAAGCCGTTTAGGTGCGCCAGGTAGCCGTCGGATTCGTCGGTGACGGTGAAGGGCGCCAGGATCCGGGACCCCGGCGCCAGGCCCGGCAGGAAGCCCTGGAACCAGCCGGCGAAGGCATCGCCGTCGAGGACCCGCGCCATCAGGTCCGCCTCGCTCAACCCGGCGGAGAGGAAGTCCTGGCCGCTCAGCTCCCACTCGCCGGGCCAGCCGGCGTCGTCCTGGAACCAGTTCAGCGCCGCCTTTTCGCACACGGCGGCGGCGTCCTCCCGGCCCAGCACCCGGAAGGCGTCCAGCATCATGCCTAGTCCGAACGCTGCGTTGGTGTGCAGCCCGTGCCGGACCGGGAATTCCGCCTTTGCGGTCCAGCCGGCCACCAGCGAGGCGACAATATCCACCAGCGGTTCCAGCGCGGCGCCCCACTCGCGGATCTGGGCGTCCTCCGCGGTGGCTGCCGCCGCGGCGAGCCGGACCAGCCAGGCCCAGCCGTAGGGCCGTTCCCAGCTGGGGTTGGCCACCAGGTAGGCGCCCTCGGCGGCGAGGTTGCCGCGGGTGAGGTTGGCGGCCAGCGCCCGGCGCAGCGCCGCTTCCCGGTCCGGGCTCACACCGTGGTCCAGCAGGGACACGCCCAGCCAGGTCATGTGTACGCAGGAGTGCCAGTCAAACGAGGTGTAAAACGCCGGATGCAGCTCCTGCGGGCTGGGCCGGTCCGTCAGCGACGTCTCCACGTGCTGCGAGGCGTAGGGGTACGGGCGGCCCAGGTTCTCCAGGACGATGGCCGCGTACGTGTCGGCGGCACGGTTCATTTCCTCGGCCCCGGCAATGACGGGGGACGGTGCGGCGGCGTGGCTCATGGTGCTCCTTGGGGAGGGCGGATCAGTTGAAGGCCAGGAAGTACATCAGCCCGATGTTGGCCGCCAGCAGCGGAACGGCGGTGGCCACCTGCGCCTTGATGACGCCGTACTTGTTCTTCATCTCCAGCAGCGCCGAGGGCACCAGGTTGAAGTTGGCGGCCATCGGGGTGCAAAGGGTGCCGCAGAATCCGGCCAGCATGCCGATGGCGAAAATGATCGCCGGCGTGCCGTGGAAGCCCTGCACCAGGACCGGCCAGCCGATTGCCGCCGTCATGATCGGGAACGCGGCGAACGCGTTGCCCATCAGCACCGTGAAGAGGAACATCCCCACCGAGTAGACGATCACGGCGGCGATTAGCGAGCCCTCCGGCAGCACGCCGGTGGCCAGGGTACCCACCGCCTTGCCGACGCCGGCCTTGGTGAACAGGATGCCCAGGGTGGAGAGCATCTGGGGCAGCAGGGCGGCCCAGCCGATGGACTCCAGGATGCGGCGCCCCTCGAAGATGGGGGTGAGTTTGTTCTTCGGCTTCAGCATCACGACGGCGACGACGGCGGCCGCGATCGCGCCGACGGCCAGGGCCAGCAGGGTGGTGTTGGCGGGGTCGAAGAGCGGCTGGCCGCCGATCTTAAGGACGGGGGCGAGCAGGACGATGATCACCGTCACCACCGGCAGGGTCAGCGCCGGAATGAAGAGCTTGTTGCCGAACTTGGCGGCGGAGGCGGTGCGTTCCTCCTCGCTGGTGGTCCGGGACTTGCCGTCGCCGAGCGGCCCGGTGCTGGCCAGCACCACGAGGACCAGGACGGCGATGCCCAGGATCCACGCCGGCGCGGTGTTCGCCTGGACCCAGGAGCCGTAGAAGAAGCACAGGCCCAGCAGGCCCCAGAAGGCCGAGCTGCCCCAGCGCTTGGGGTGGCTGGTGTCCCGGGAGATCAGGAACGCCCAGGCAATGAAAAGAATGCCGATCAGCCAGAAGACGGCTTCAACCTTGATCATGCGTTGTCTCCTACGGTGACGGTCCGGTCTGACTTCTCTTCTTCCTCGGCGGCACGGACGTCGCGGTCCAGCTGGCGGTCCAGGCGCAGCAGCCGGAAGCCGTGGATCAGGAAGGCGATAATGGCGGTGGGAATGGCCCAGACGGCGAGTTCCAGGGGCTCCAGGTGCAGCTTGTACGTGGTGTCCACGAACGAGGTGATCAGCAGGATGGAGCCGACGGCCACGAAAATGTCCTCACCGAAGAAGACGCCCACGTTGTCCGCGGCGGCCGAGTGGCCCTTGATCTTCTCCCGGACCTTCTCCGGGACGTGGCCGTAGCGGCGCATCGCGGCGCCCTCGGCCATCGGGAAGACCAGCGGCCGGACGGTCTGGGCGTGGCCGCCGATGCCGGTGAGTCCGACGGCGGCGGTCGCCTGGCGGACCAGCAGGTAGCCCAGCAGTACGCGGCCGGCGGTGAGCTTGGCCAGCTTCGCGATCAGCGTTTTGGCCTGCTCCTGCAGCCCGAAGCGTTCGATGATGCCGATGACCGGCAGGACCACCACGAAGATGGTCACGCTCCGGCTGCTGGCGAAGCCTGAGCCGAAAGCGTTGAGGATTTCCAGGGGTGTCAGGCCGCCCAGCAGCGCCGTGACGATGCCGGAGACGGTAACGACAATGAGTGGGTTGAGTCTGACGGCGAAGCCGACGATGACCAGCAAGACCCCGATGAGTACGAGCATATCCATCCATCCCCGCAGGACGCAGCAGTTCCGCGGACGAGAGTAGTTAGGGGCATGGCCGGCCCGGCCGCGCTGAAGAGGAACTCTCTCGCTAAGTGATGCCCATCACGTGATCCACAGCATATGGTTTTGTTCAACAATGTGCAAGGGGGCTCGGTTCAGGCGGTGTGGTGCTCCCCGGCCATCGCGGCGAGCAGTTGGGCCTCCGCGCGGTCCAGATAGTGCCTCATCAGTTCCGCGGCGGCAGTGTGGTTGCCGGCGGCGATCAGCTCGACCACGCGGGCGTTGTCCGCCACGTAGGGTTCGTGGAACGCCGGATCCGATTCCATCGAGTGGAACACCAGCCGCATTTCGGCCAGGACCTGCGTCATCAGCGAATCCAGGCGCTCGCTGCCGGCCCGCGCCACCAGGGCGCGGTGGAACTCCTGGTTGGCGCTGGCCATGCCGGCGATGTCCCCGCGGGCGCGGGCGTCCTGGGCGTCGGCGACGATGGCGCGCAGCTCGTCCACCGGGGCCGGGTCGTGCCACAGGACGGCGGCCGGTTCCACGAAGCGCCGGACCCGGTAGATTTCCCGGATATCCTCGGCGTCGGGCCGGGCCACGAAGACGCCGCGGTTGGGAATCCTCGTCACGATGTGTTCGGCGTGCAGGGCGGTGAAGGCCTCGCGCAGGGTGTTGCGGCTGACTCCCAGCGCCTCCCCGAGCGCCTCCTCGGACAGCTTCGTGCCGGGCAGCAGGTCTCCCGCGGCGATCCGCTGACGCAGCTGGGCCGAGACCCAGAGGCCGGTGTGGGAATGGGTAGACCCCTTCGCCACGCCGCGCAGGGAGTCAAGGACCGCTTCGAATGTCATGGCGCCAAGCCTAGTAGTTGCGGCCGGGGCCGCGGCGCCCGCGCCGCTACGGCAGCCGTGACGGGCGCAGCAGCGTGGCCTCGCCCGCGCGCTCCGGGTCCAGCGGCACGGGGCTGACCAGTACAGCGGGCCCGCGGTGCAGGACGCCGTCGGACACTACCTGGCATCGGACCCCGCCGCGCCCCCGCATGGCCTTGTGCGCGCCGGGGGCCAGCATCGCATCCATCCAGGCGCAGGGATGCGCAGGCCGCCCGGCCCGGAGCCGCACCTGGTCCGGGCCGGATTCGAGGCCGAATTCGTGCCCCAGCAGCGGAGCGAGCTGTGCCCCGCGGATGATGACGTTGCGGCGCGTGAGCAGCGGGTCCAGGGGCGGCGTGCCCAGTTCCGCCGCAATGGCCTCCAGGCCCTCGACGGCGAACAGTGTCGCGGCCGCGTCCATGTGGGCGGCCTTGCCGAAGAACCGGTCCCCGGCAATGCCCTTGCCTGCCACGAAGGACGCCTGCTCGGCGTCGTGCGTGGGAACGTCGGCGGCGCCTTCCCGGGCGCGGCCAAAGTAGGCGTGCGCGGGGGAGACGAGCAGGTGCAGGATCTCGACGTCGTAGCGGTAGTTGGCCGTCATGACTCCACGCTACCCGCGACGGACCCTCCGGGCTGCGGCGCGATCCGGGCTTCATTATCTTGACGATTTCTTCACTTTGGCGGACCATCGAGGCATGGATAATCTCGGCGGCCATCACGGCCTGGCGCTGGAAGTTCCGGGCGTAGAGGACCAAGCCGAACGGGCCATGACAGCGGTCGGGGCCTTGGTGCTGCACCTCCGGCGCGAGGCCGGGTTCAGCATCGGCGGCCTCGCGGCGGCCGCCGGCTTGAGTCCGGGCCTGCTCAGCCAGATCGAGCGCGGCCAGGGCAACCCCTCGCTGACCACCCTGATCAAGCTCTCCCAGGCCCTCAAAGTCCCGGTAGGACGTTTCTTCGACACCAAGGACCAGGGCGGCGCGCTGGTCCGACGTGACGAACGCCGGCGGCTGGAAGTAGCCGAGGACAACCTGATCTACGAACTCCTGACCCCGCATATGAACGGCCAGCTGGGCATGCTGCGGGCCCAGATCGCCGCAGGCTGGGACAACCGGGACGCTCCCTTCAAGCACGCCGGCGAGGAATGCGTCACCGTGGTCCATGGCAGGCTCTATGTCTGCGTCAACGGCGTCGGCTACGACCTCGAGGAGGGCGACTCGCTGACCTACGACTCGTCCCTGCCGCACTGGTACCGCAACCCCACCGATGAGGACGCCGTGCTGATCGGCGCGATGACGCCG
Organism: Arthrobacter sp.; assembly: GCA_035704125.1. GTDB lineage: Bacteria > Actinomycetota > Actinomycetes > Actinomycetales > Micrococcaceae > Arthrobacter. The sequence continues at coordinate 1,711 of DASSXE010000524.1, read as the reverse complement.
CCGTCGTTCTGACCGGGCTGCCGTCCTGACCCGGAGCTGTTCTGCTTCGCGCCGTTCCCATCCGTATCCATTCAATAAAATGAATAAATATGGCTCAAAGTGTTGACAGTCGTCGACTGCAGACCAAATACTGGGGACAGCGGGGCCGATCGGCCGCCGCCGCGTGCCGGCCGGATGCCATCGCCGGCCCGCCGACGCACTCCACCACCGTTTCGGGGGAAACCACCCATGACGCCTGCCACTTCTCCGGCCACCGCCCAGCGGTCCGCCACCCCGTCCGCGGCGCCCAGCGCCGCCGCGCTCGACTGGTCCACCAAGCTGATCGGCTTCGACACCACCAGCCGCAACTCCAACGTCGAGCTCATCCGGTGCATGGCCGACGAGCTCACCGCCCACGGCATCACGCCCCTGATCGTTCCCAGCCCTGACGGCAAAAAGGCGAACCTCTTCGCCACCATCCCGGCCGCCGACGGCACCGTCACCGGCGGCATCATGCTCGCCGGCCACACCGACGTCGTCCCGGTCGACGGCCAGGACTGGCAGAGCGACCCGTTCGTCCCGGAGATCCGGGAGGGGCGGCTCTACGGCCGGGGCGCTACCGACATGAAGGCCTTCAGCGGCGCCATCCTCGGGTTCCTGCCCGAATTCCTGTCCCGTCAGCTGGCCGAACCACTGCACTTCGCGTGGACCTACGACGAGGAGGTCGGCTGCCACGGCGCCGTCGTCCTGCTGGAAGAACTGGCCGCCCGGGGAATCCAGCCGCGGATCGGCTTCGTCGGTGAACCCACCAGCATGCGGCCCGTCTCCGCCCACAAGAGCAGCCAGCTGTTCCGCGTCACGGTCAGCGGGGTGGCGGCGCATTCGTCCATGACCTCCACCGGCGTCAACGCCATTGAGTACGCGGCCCGGGCCATCGCCGCCATCCGTTCCCTCGCCGACGAGCACCGGCTCTCCGGCCCCTTCGACCCGACGTTCGTGGTGCCGTACACCACGGCCAATGTCGGCGTCGTCAGCGGCGGCGCTGCCGTCAACACCGTCGCGGAACACTGCGAGTTTGAATTCGAATTCCGGACCATCCCCGGCGTCGACCCGGAGACGGTCATCTCCCGGATCCACGAGTCCCTGGCCGGGCTGCGAGTTGAGATCCAGGCGGAAAAGCCCGGAACCGACATCCGCATGGTTCCGCTCGGCACCGTCCCGGGCCTTAGCCCGGAGGGCCCCCGCGCCGCTCTCGACCTCGCCCAGCGGCTGACCGGCAACGACGTCGAGGAGACCGTGGTGTACGCCACCGAGGCGGGCCTCTTCCAGCGGGCCGGCATCGACACCGTGGTCTGCGGCCCGGGTTCCATGGACCAGGGCCACACCGCCAACGAATACATCGAACTGTCCCAGATTGCCGCCTGCGAGGACTTCCTTCGGGCGCTCACCGGCCACCTCACCTCCACCGAACGGACCCCGCAGCCATGAGCCAACCCACCTCCACCGGCGTGGCCTCCGCCACCAAGCCGGCCGTCGCCGACGCCGCGGCCCCGAGGCCCCTCAACGCCGTCGAGCGCAGCAACGCCCGCAGGGCCGTGATCGCAGCCTCGATCGGCAACGGCCTCGAGTGGTTCGACCTGATCGTCTACGGCACGTTCGCGGTCACCATCTCCAAACTGTTCTTCCCCACCACCAGCGATGCCGCGTCCCTGCTGCTGACGTTCGCATCGTT
>DASSXE010000503.1:0-3368 GCA_035704125.1 Arthrobacter sp. | reverse complement strand
AGGGCCAGTGAGCGAGCGGGATCAGGCGCGAACGCACATCCTCCTGGCGAAGGCGCGTCAAGGAGCTGGACTCCTCGAGCAGGCGGCCGACTGCGCCCGAGCGGCCGCAGAACTGACCTCTGGCGACTATGACCTCGAAATTAACGTTCAAGCGAGGCAAGCGCTGATTGCGGCCTTAGCCGACGGCGGTCAATTCGATGAAGCGTGGGCGGAAAGCAAAAGTCTTGCGTCAGTTATTTCGGATGAACTCGACGATCAACTGGCTGGTAAGGCCTTCTGGGTCGTCGGCAATGTCGCCTTCCTCTGCGGCAGGGTCCAGGATGGGTTGCATTACCACGAACTGGCTGCTTCGACCTTTTCGCCCACTCAGAATTTGGATCTCTGGGCCAAATTCAACAAAGCGTCCGCGGCAATGCGGTTGGCGGCCGACGTTGCAGACGCGGACACGCTGCGCTGCATCGAGCGGGCTGAACTAGCCACTGACATTATCGGGGGCTCGCAGAGCGACTTGTTGCTCCTAAGGCGTAACCGGGCAAACTGGAATCTCGTTGCCGGTGACACGGCAACTGCGGTTGAGATTCTGGAAGATATCTGCACCGCCGCGGTGGCCCCCCAACTTCTGGGCGACGCTTGGTCTCTGCTTGGGAGAGCCTACCTGGACCAGGGGAAGAAGCGGGAAGCTCGGCACGCACTAACTGAAGCCGCGTCCCACTTCGAAGATGCGGGCGCACCGCACCGCGCCGAACAAACCCGGGAGTTCCTCGCCGTCGAACTCGGTTCGGGATCTCTGTGGTCGCGCCTGTGGTCAGCGGCGGGTTTCGGCCGGCACTAAACCCGGCGGGCTGCTGACGCCTTCCGGCCCAGGAACACGGCGGCCCCGCCGGCCAGGAGACTCAGCAACAGCAGGACCCAGCCGGCAACCGTGAGGGCCGAAGCCAGTGCCACCTGGCCGCCGTCGAGCGCGTCAGCAGACATCATGGCGTCGATGACCGTGTTGCCCCAGAGGCGGACCACGGCGAACAGCAGCGGCACGGCCCATAGTGCCCAGCGCAGCGGCTTCCTGGCGACATTGGTGCCGATCAGCAGCAGCCACGTGAAGCCGAAAATCAGGGGGAACAGCGTGCCGGCCGTCTTGTGCACATAGTTGAGTTGGCCTCGGGCATCGCTGTCGGTGGCGCCGCGCAACTGGTCCACGAAGCCCTGGTCGAAGCCCCCGATCAGGGAATCGGGCATGGGAAGACCGCCGCTGAGCTGTGTGAGCTGGTTCAAGGTCAGCAGGTGGACATACCAAAACAGGAAAAGGCTCGCCACCACGCCCGCGATCAGGATCAGGTTGCTGTTGCTCTGCGCCTTCTGCGGGGTCCTGGAGGTGCTGGGATTGATCACCGGCGGCAGGTGGTGCTGGGGGACAGCTGCGTTGGCGCCGTGTTTTTTGAGCCGCTGGGCGGGTGTTTTGGCCATGGACCCATTATCGCCCCTGCGCGCCGCCGGCCCCGGCGCGGCGACCGGTAGGCTGAACGCGTGAGTGAATCAGGCAGCAGCGAACTTGGCAGGCACCGGCTCGGCCGGCACAGCACCGCGGAACTCAGCCCGGACCTGGATGACTACCAGCTCGCCGAGGCCCTGGTCCGGGAGGCCGGGAACCTGGCACTGCTGATGCGGCACTCCGGTCTGGAGGGCCACCAGAAAACGTCCGTGTCCGACGTCGTGACGGCCGCTGATCACGCCGCGGAAGCCTACGTGCTGGAGCAGCTGCAGCGCTGCCGGCCCGACGACGGCATCCTCGGCGAAGAAGGCGCATCCAAACAGGGCAGCAGCGGCCGGACCTGGGTGATCGACCCGGTGGACGGCACCTACAATTTCCTGCACGGCTCCAGCTACTGGTGCTCCGCGATCGCGCTGAAGGACGCCGAGGGGCCGCTGCTCGGCGCCATCTTCCAGCCCGAGGCGGACAAGCTGTGGCTTGGGGGCACCGCCCACGCGGCCACGCTGAACGGCGAACCACTGACCAGCTTCCAACCCCGCGACCAGGGCGGCCGAGGCCGGTCCGAGACGCCCGTGGCGGAGCTTGGCGCGGCCACCTACATCCACCCCACCTGGCTTGCTGACCCCCTGTGCGCCATGCCCTGGCACGCCGCGGCGACCTCCGCGGCGGCGCTGCGGATGTTTGGTTCCGGTTCCTGCGATCTGGCCCGGGTGGCCGACGGGGAGCTGGACTGCTGGTTCCAGCACAGCTGCCCGGAGTGGGACTGGCTGCCGGGCCAGGCGATCGTCCTCGCCGCCGGCGGCGCCATAGACGTCGTCCGCGTCAACGGCCTTGAATGGTTCGTGGCCGGAGGCACGACGGCGGTGCGGGAGCTCCGCGCGGCGCTGGAGTCCGGCTCGGTCGGGTAGGCGGCAACGGCCACGGATCACGCTGTCGGTGGCACCGCCTAGACTTGTTAACACCATGGATATGTTGTTTGACCCCTACGCCGACGGACCCTCCCACGCTGCTGCGACGCCGGGCGGCCCCGCAAAATCAGCGGCTAAGGCGGGATTCGGCACCGGAATGCCGTCGCTGGCGCCGGCGGCAGGTGAACGCGGCGGCGCCCATCACGAGGAGTGGGAACGCCCTCAGCTCCCCACCGCTGATGAGCTCCTGCAAGGGCTGAACCCCCAACAGGAGGAAGCCGTCAAGCACGCCGGCGGTGCCCTGCTGATCGTGGCCGGGGCGGGCTCAGGCAAGACCCGGGTGCTCAGCCACCGCATCGCCTACCTGATCGCGACCCGCCGGGCCCACCACGGCGAGATCCTGGCCATCACCTTCACCAATAAGGCCGCCGCGGAAATGCGCGAGCGGATCGAGGTGCTGGTCGGCGGGCGGGCCAAAACCATGTGGATTTCCACGTTCCACTCATCGTGCGTCCGGATCCTTCGCCGCGAGGCCGCCAACGTGGGCCTGAACTCCAACTTCTCGATCTACGACTCCGCCGATTCGCTCCGCCTGATCACCTTGGTGGCCAAGAACCTGGACCTTGATCCCAAACGCTTCGCGCCCAAGGCCATCCAGCACAAGATCTCGGCGCTCAAGAACGAACTGATCGACGCGGACAGCTACGCCTCCAGCGCGAACCACAACGACCCCTTCGAACAGGCCGTCGCCGACGTCTTCAAGGGCTACACCCAGCGCCTCCGGCAGGCCAACGCCATGGACTTCGATGACCTGATCGCCGAGACCGTCTATATGTTCCGGGCCTTTCCCGCGCTCGCCGACTCGTACCGGCGGCGCTTCCGGCACGTGCTCGTGGACGAGTACCAGGACACCAACCACGCCCAGTACGCCCTGGTCCGCGAGATCGTCGGCGAGGGCCCCAACGCGGCCGAAC
>DASSXE010000349.1:0-4111 GCA_035704125.1 Arthrobacter sp. | reverse complement strand
GTGGAGTCCGCATTCTGTCTTGTCGGTGCCGGACCAGCGGCCGGCTCGGGGGTCCTCTCCGGGGGCGACGCGGCGCGTACACGGCGCGCAGCCGATAGATGGGAACCCCTGGGCAAGGAGGGGGTTGACGGGCAGGAGGTTGTCTTCGGAGTACTGCACCAGCTGGTCGAAGCTCCAGGCCGCCACCGGGTTCACCTTGACCAGGCCGTTGGCGTCGTCCCAGGCGACCAGCGGGGTGTTGGTGCGGGTGGGCGCCTCGTCGCGGCGGACTCCGGTGAACCAGAGCTCGTAGCCGGCGAGGGTCCGCCGCAGCGGTGCCACCTTGCGCAGGGCGCAGCATTGGGCGGGATCGCGGGCGAAGAGGTCCCCGCCCAGGAGCCGGTCCTGCTGCTCCACGGTGGTCTCCGGCAGGACGTCCACGACGTTGACGCGCAGGTTAGCGGCCACCTCGTCTCTCGTGGCATGGGTTTCCGAGAAGTGGTAGCCGGTCTCGAGGAACAGCACGTCGACGCCGGGGAGCTGGTCCGCGACGAGCGCCGGCAGGACGGCGTCGGCCATCGAGCAGGCGACGGCGACCGCCGGGAGCTCGAAGTTGCGTGCCACCCAGGCGATGACCTCGCCGGCCGGAGCATCCCAGCCGAGCTCGGCGGTACCGGCGTCGGCGAGGGCCTTCAGCTCGCCTCGGGTGCGGATCCTGGCGGTCATTGCAGGTCACCCTCGTCCGCGGCGAACGCCCATTCGGCGAAGGTCTGGCCCGCCGCGTCCGGGTTCCCGGCACGGTCGGCCACGAACTTTCGGACCACCCTCTCCACGTAGTCCGGCAGCTCCTCGGCGGTGACCTTGAGGCCGCGGACGGTGCGGCCCAGGCCTGCCTCCTCGCGGCTGTCGGAGGCCAGGCCGCCGCCGAGGTGGACCTGGAAGCCCGGCGTGGGGTCGCCGTCGGGGGTAGGGAGCATCATGCCCTTGAGGCCGATGTCCGCGGTCTGGATCCGGGCGCAGGAGTTGGGGCAGCCGTTGATGTGCAGCGAGAGGGCCTGCGGCAGTCGCCCGGTCCCAGCGAGATCGGCCAGGCGGCGTTCCAGTTCGGCGACGGCCGTGGCGGCGGTGACCTTGGTTTCCACGATGGCGAGCTTGCAGAACTCGATGCCGGTGCAGGCGATGGTGCCGCGGCGGAACACGGAGGGCCGGGCGGAGAGGCCCAGGGCGTCGAGCTCGGCCACGAGCGGCTCCACTTCGTCCCTGGGCACGTCGAGGACGACAAGCTTCTGGTGCGGGGTGGTGCGCAGCCGCCGCGAGCCGCGGGCCTCCAGGATGTCCGCGAGCTTGACGAGCTGGCTGCCGGAGAGCCGGCCGGCCAGCGGGGTGGCGCCGATGAAGAAGTTGCCGTCCTTCTGCTCGTGCACGCCGATGTGGTCGCCGGGGGTGGCGGGCTTGGGTGCCGCGGGGCCGTCGTCGAGCTGGTAGCCGAGGTATTCGTCCTCGAGGACTTGGCGGAACTTCACCGGGCCCCAGTCGGCCAGCAGGAACTTCAGCCGGGCCTTGGTGCGCATGCGCCGGTAGCCGTAGTCACGGAAGATGCTGGTGACGCCGAGCCAGACGTCGGCCGCCTGGTCGGGGCGGACGAAGGCGCCCAGGCGCTTGCCCAGCATCGGGTTGGTGGAGAGCGCGCCGCCGACCCAGAGGTCGTAGCCGATGCCGAGCTCGGGGTGGACCAGGCCAACCAGGGCGACGTCGTTGATCTCGTGGACCACGTCCTGGCTGGGGTGGCCGGTGATGGCGGTCTTGAATTTGCGCGGCAGGTTGGCCAGTTCCGGGTCGCCGATGAAGCGTTCGGCGAGCTCGTGGATCAGCGGCGTCGGGTCAATGATCTCGTCCTTGGCGATGCCGGCCACCGGCGAGCCGAGGATGACGCGCGGGACGTCTCCGCAGGCCTCGGTGGTGGACAGGCCCACGGACTCGAGGCGGCGCCAGATTTCCGGGACGTCCTCGACCCGGATCCAGTGCAACTGGATGTTTTGCCGGTCGGTCAGGTCGGCCGAGCCGCGGGCGAAGTCCACGGAGATGCGCCCGATGACCCGGAGCTGTTCGGTGCTGAGGGCGCCGCCGTCGATCCGTACCCGCAGCATGAAGTATTTGTCTTCGAGCTCGTGCGGTTCCAGCGTGGCGGTCTTGCCGCCGTCGATCCCGGGCTTGCGCTGCGTGTAGAGGCCCCACCAGCGGAACCGGCCGTGCAGGTCCGTACCGTCGATCGAGTCGAACCCGTGCTTGGAGTAGACCGATTCGATCCGCTCCCGGACGTTCAGCCCGTTGTCCTCCTGCTTCCAGGTCTCGTTGGCGTTCAGCGGGGCGGTGCCATCCACCTTCCACTGCCCGTGGGGCTTGGCTGCGGGCCGGGCGGAACGTTTCGAGCGGCCTGCGGCAGCCTGGTCCGGGGACGCTCCGGCTAGAGCTGTTTCAGTCATGGATCGACTGTAGGGGCGGCCACAATCGCGTCACAAAGGGTCGGAAACGCTAGGTCACCGTGGGCAATATTTCGTCATGAAGGGCTGCCTGCGACGGCGGCGTCATAGCGTGCCAGCGCGATTTCCGCGAGGACCGGGGAGGGCAGCAGCGGCGCCGTGACCAGATCCGCACCGGCCTTGGCCAGCTGATCGTGGAAGAATCCTGGCGCCAGCAGGTAGGACGCGATCACCACCCGGCCGCCGAGGTCCACGCCGCCGGCGGACGCTCCGGCGCCGGCACCTCCGGCGGCCTCCTCCCGGAGCATGGCGACGGCCTCCGGCACCGACGGCTTCGCCGACGCACCGTAGGCCGCCACGATCCGGTTCGACCGCAGGGCCCCCAGCTGGGCCGCGAGTTCCTCAACGTTTTCCGCGGCGGTGGCGTCCGATGAGCCCGCGGCGGCGAGGATCACGGCGTCGTTCTCCCGCACGCCGGCCTCCCGCAGCCGCTGGTCCAGCAACGCCGCGAGCCGCGGATCCGGGCCCAGCGGCGCCGCCGCGAGCGTGCCGGGCCGGCCCTTCACGGCCCGGGCGATGTCCACCTTGACGTGGTAGCCGACGCTCAGCAGCAGCGGTACGACGACGGCGGCCTCCCCCGGCGGGAGTCCGGCGACGACCGCCGGCAGGTCCGGCCCCTGCACGTCGACGTAGGCCTCGCGGACGTCCAGCCCGGGGCGGAGCGCGGCGATGGCGGCGCGCAGGGCATGGACTTCCGCGGCGCCGTGGGAGCTGGAGGTGCCGTGGGCGCAGGCGATCAGGACGGGGCTATTCATAGCCGTTAGCGTAACCTTGGAGCCGCCCCTCCGCCCCGCCAAAAACCAGGACCGCCATGCCCTTCCCCTTTAGCGCCGTGTTGGTCTGGCTGGATCTGGCCGGTGTGTTCTTCTTCGCGGTGTCCGGTTCGCTGCTCGCCGCGCGCAAGGAATTCGACATCGTCGGGTCCCTGCTGCTGGCCTCCGTGGTGAGCCTGGGCGGCGGCGTCATCCGCGACATCATCATCAACACCGGCTCCCCGGCGGCCTTCACCAACCCCGCCTATCTCGCTCCTCCGCTGCTGGCCACCGTGCTGGTCTACTTCCTGTATTCCAGCGTCCAGCGCTTCACCTCGCTGCTGGTGCTCTTCGATGCCGGTGGACTGGCGCTGTTCTGCATCACCGGCAGCCTGAAGGCCCTCGCCGCCGGCATGCATCCGGTGGCGGCCGTGCTGCTGGGAGTGACGACGGCGGTGGGCGGCGGCCTGCTGCGGGACATCACCGCCAACGAGGTGCCGCAGCTGTTCGACCCCGGGGATTTGTACGCCCTGCCGGCGTTTGCGGGGGCCGGTTTGACCGTTGCGCTGTCCATTTCGGGCTCGTTCAACGCGGTGACGGCTTCCCTGGTGGCGGCCCTGGTTTTCGCGTTCCGGGTCACCGCCTGGCGGCGCCGCTGGCGGGTTCCGCTGGCGGTCCGCGGCTGGCACCGGCTGGGCCTCGGCCGCGCCGGGAGAGGCCCCGCGGATTAGCTAGGATAAGAACCATGACTGACATGTTCCTCGAGAAGTTCCGCGCGCTTGTTCCGAAGTATCTCGAGGATGAATGGCAGGAGGAGGATGGCCTGCCGGCGGATGAGCT
>DASSXE010000268.1:0-4263 GCA_035704125.1 Arthrobacter sp. | reverse complement strand
CCGTAGGAGCGGCGCGCGTTCTGGCCGGGCGCGAACATCTCGTCGTAGGCCCCGCTGCGGCCGGCGGCCTCGGAGTAATCCTGAAAAAGGTCAGACATGCCCACTAGCCAACCATTTTTTGGTCGTGATTTCATATCGGCGTACCCTCCGGGGCGTGTCGCAGGTCACGCCCGCGCCCCCCCGTTCACGCGATTTGCGTTTCGCTGCCCGGTTTGATGCCGGGTTTGCCGCCCGGGTACGGCAAAGTTGAGGTCGTGCCCCGTTCTTTTCCCGCCTCAGCCACGCCCTGGCGCCGGCTGGCGCCGCTGCTGCCCGGCCTGCTGGCCTGCGCGGCCGCCGTCGCCACCGCCCTTGCCGTCCACGCGCTCCTTCCCGCGCTGCCCGCCATGACCGTGGCCGTCCTGCTGGGGCTGCTCTCCGCGAACCTTCCGGGGGCTGCCGGCTGGAGCGCCGGGCCCGGCAGGGCCGGGCTGGGCTTCGCCGGAAAACACCTGATGCGCAGCGGCATCGTGGTGCTGGGCCTCAAGGTCAGCGTGGTCGCCGTGCTGGCCCTGGGCTGGCCCGCGCTGCTGCTGATCACCGGCGTCGTGCTGGCCTCCTTCGCGGGCACCTACGGCATCGGGCGGCTGTTCCGGCTGCCGCCGGCGGTCTCGCTGCTGCTGGCTACGGGTTTTGCGATCTGTGGCGCCTCGGCGATCGGCGCCATGGCCGCGGTACGCCGGATCAAACAGCAGGACACCGTGCTGCCGGTGGCGCTGGTGACGCTCTGCGGCACGCTCGCCATCGGGGTCCTGCCGCTGCTGATCGGGCCGCTGGGGCTGACCCCGGAACTGTTCGGGGCGTGGACCGGCGCGTCGGTGCACGACGTCGGCCAGGTGGTGGCCACCGCGCAGACCGCCGGGGCCGCGGCCCTCGCCGTCGCCGTCATCGTCAAACTCACCCGGGTGGTGCTGCTCGCACCGATGGTGGCCGCGGCGGGGCTGCATCACCGGATCACCTCGGACGCCGGCGGAAAGATGCCGCCGGTGGTGCCGTTGTTCGTGGTCGGGTTCATCGCGATGGCTGCCCTGCGGTCCACCGGCGTGCTGGCCCCCGGCATCCTCGACGCTGCCGCGTTGCTGCAGGACATCCTGCTGGGGATGGCCCTCTTTGGCCTGGGGTCCGCCGTCCGGGTGCGGCAGCTGCTGCGGACCGGGACCCGGGCGCTGCTCGCGGCGCTGGCCGCCTGGCTGCTGATCGCCGCCCTGGGCCTCGGAGCGGCCTTCCTGATGCTCCCCGGCCGCTAAGGCGCCTGCCCCCATCAGTGGCCGCATAGTCCCGGCCGGTTCCGGCGGCCCGGTGCGTGATTAGATAGCGGAGTGTCCAACCAGAACCTGTCCCGTGAAGAAGCGGCCACCCGATCGGCCCTGATCACCACCCACAGCTACGACGTCTCCCTGGACGTCCGGCAGGCCGCGGACCCCGGCGTGGCCGGCTATCCCAGCCGCAGCGTCATTACCTTCGCCGCCGCGGAACCGGGCTCCGCTACGTTCCTTGATTTCATCGGCAGCGAGGTGCACAGCGTCTTCCTCAACGGCAAGGGCCTGGCCGTCGCCGACGTCGTGGACGGCTCCCGGATCCGGCTGGACAATCTGCAGGCGGAGAACCAGGTCACGGTGACCGGAACCGCACTGTTCAGCACCTCCGGCGAGGGTATGCACCGGTTCTTCGACCCGGCGGACGGGCAGTGCTACCTGTACACCCAGTACGAACCGGCGGACGCCCGCCGCGTCTTCGCCAACTTCGAACAGCCCGACCTCAAGGCCGAATTCACCTTCCACGTGATGGCGCCGTCCGGGTGGCAGGTGGCCTCCAACGGCGTCGAGTCGGAACGGACCCCGCTGACCAGCGACCCGGAGACCAGCCGCTGGGACTTCGCCCCGACCAAGCCGATCTCCACCTACATCACCAGCGTGCTGGCCGGGCCGTACTTCCGGGCCGATAGGACCTGGCATGGGTCGCTGGTCGACGGGACCGCGCTCGAGGTACCGATGGCGCTGTACTGCCGCGCCTCGATGGCACCCTCCTTCGACGCCGACGAGCTGTTCCGGCTGACCGGCAACGGCCTGGACTTCTTCAACGGACTCTTCGACTACCCGTACCCGTGGGGCAAGTACGATCAGGCGTTCGTGCCGGAGTACAACCTCGGGGCGATGGAAAACCCCGGCCTGGTGACCTTCACGGAAAGCTACGTCTTCACCTCCCGGGCCGCCGACTCGCAATACCAGGGGCGGGCGAACACGCTGCTGCACGAGATGGCGCACATGTGGTTCGGTGACCTCGTCACGATGCAGTGGTGGAACGACCTTTGGCTCAAGGAATCCTTCGCGGACTACATGGGCACCCTGGGCGTGGACCGGACTACGGACTGGGACACCGCCTGGGTTAACTTCGCGAACAACCGCAAGGCCTGGGCGTACGTCCAGGACCAACTGCCCACCACCCACCCGATCGTGGCGGACATCCCCGACCTCGAGGCCGCGAAACAGAACTTCGACGGCATCACCTACGCCAAGGGCGCCTCGGTGCTCAAGCAGCTCGTGGCCTACGTGGGTTTCGAGGCGTTCATCGCGGGTTCACGCCGGTACTTCCGGGACCACGCCTTCGGCAACACCACCCTGGCGGACCTGCTGGCCGCGCTCAGCGCCGCCTCCGGCCGGGACCTGGGCCCGTGGGCCCGGCAGTGGCTGCAGACGTCCGGCATTTCCACCCTCATCCCCGAGATCGAGGAGCACGACGGCGTGCTGTCCTCCGTGAGCCTGGTGCAGGACGCCACCGACCCGGTCACCGGAGCCCGGGAACCGCGGCCGCACCGGCTCCGCATCGGGCTGTACAACCGCACCGACGATGGCGCCCTGGTCCGGACGGACAGCGTCGAGACCGACGTCGACGGCGAACGCACCCAGGTTCCGGACCTCGCCGGCAAGGCGCGGCCGGACCTGCTGCTGGTCAACGACGAGGACCTTAGCTACGCCAAGGTCCGGCTCGATCCGCGGTCCGAGGCAACCGTCCGCAGCTCCCTGGGCAGCCTCCGCGACCCGATGGCCCGCGCCCTCTGCTGGACCGCGCTGTGGGACTCGGCGCGTGACGCCGTGACCCCCGCGGCCGGCTACGTCGACGCCGTGCAGCGCTTCGGCCCGGCGGAGAACGGCATCGGGGTGCTGCTGAACGTCCTGGGCAATGCCTCCACCGCGGTGGAGCGCTACGTCCCGGCCGACCGCCGCGGCGCCGTCCGCCGGGGTTTCCTGGCGACCGCCGCCGCCGAGCTGGAAAAGGCCGCCCCGGGTTCGGACCAGCAACTCGCGTGGGCGCGCACCCTGGCCGCCATGAGCCGCTTCGACGGCAGCCGGGTCCCGCTGCTGAAGGGTTTGCTGGACGGCAGCACGGTGATCGACGGGCTGGCCGTGGACGCGGAACTGCGCTGGAACCTCTGGCACGCCCTCGCCGCCAACGGGCAGGCCGACCCCGATGAACTCGACTCCGAACTGGCCCGCGACAACACCGCCTCGGGCAAGTCGGGCCACGCGACGGCCCTGGCTGCCCGGCCGGATCCGCAGGTCAAGGCCGCTGCATGGGAGGCGGCCGTCCACGGCACCGCGCTGTCCAATCAGCTGCTCAGCGCCACCATTGCCGGGTTCAACACCGCCCCGCCGGCGCTGCTGGGCGGCTTCGTTGAGCCCTACTTCGACTGCCTGGAGCAGGTCTGGGCGGGCCGCAGCATCGAGATTGCCAGCCGGATCGTCCGCGGACTGTACCCGGCCGGCCAGGACCTCGACGGCCACGCCCCGGAGACGAATCCGGTGGTGGTCCGCACGGACCGCTGGCTGGCGGAGCACGCGGAGGCGCCGCGGGCGCTGCGGCGGATCATCGTCGAACAGCGCAGCCACCTGGTGCGCGCGCTGACGGCCCAGGCACGCAGGGACTGACCGGGGCCGGCGCAACCTTCTCCGGCCGGCGCGGCCCCGTGCTGGCCGAGGCGGTCAGGGCACCCGGTGCAGCCACTCGGTGGTGGCGAACTTGGTTTCCACCCGGCGGCGGGCGGCGTCGAGCTCCGCTTCGGTGAGCTCCGCCGGCGTCGCGGCATAGCGGTCGGTGAAGACCTCCATCATGGCCGCGACGATCTCGGCACGGGCCAGGCCGGTCTGCCGCCGCAGCGGATCGACGCGTTTCTTGGCGCTGGTGGTGCCCTTGTCGGAGAGCTTCTCCTTGCCGATCCGCAACACC
>DASSXE010000183.1:0-3462 GCA_035704125.1 Arthrobacter sp. | reverse complement strand
CCCATGGCGCGGAAGGTCCGGGTCCCGAAGGCCCACTCGACCAGCCGTGAGCCGGCGTGGCCGAAGGGCGCCTCAAGGCTCTGGCCTTCGCCTGCGCCGTAGCCGTCCAGGGAAAGGGAGAAGTTGTGCACGCGGACGAGGGACATGGGTGCTCCTGGACTCTTGGGGTGGGACTCACTCTAGGAGCAGCGGCCCCGGCTGCTCAAGACCTGCCCGGCGGAAAGTATCCGGCGGTGTGCGGCCTCACCCCGGCCTCACCCGGCGGCGCCTGCCTTCGCGGCGTACTCGGTGGCCTGCGCCTGGACCTGGCGGATGTAGGCATCGGACTGGTTGTAGGCGTAGATGGCGTCGGTCCATCCCCGCGGGCTGGTGAGGTCCCGGCCGTGGCCGCAGAGGTAGACAGCCGCACTGAGGGCGGCGTCGTCGATGTTGAACGGGTCGGCCTTACCGTCGCCGTTTCCGTCCCTGCCCACCATGCGCCAGGTCGAGGGGATGAACTGCATGGGACCGACGGCGTGGTCCCAGTGCGCGTCGCCGTCCAACGCTCCGCCGTCGGTGTCCGGGATGGCTGCGAAGCCCGCGCCGTTGAGGCTGGGGCCCACGATCGGTCCGCTCGCCTGCCCCGCCGCGCTGAGGCTGCCGCCGCCGTAGGTTCCATGCGCCGATTCGACGAAGCCGATGGCCGCCACGGTGTTCCAGCCGATGCCGCAGCCGGGCGTGGCGGCATTTGCCGCGACGGCGGCCGAGACGTAAGCCCGGAGCGCCCGTGCCGGAATGCCGGTCTGCGCGGCAGCCTGCGTCAACCACTGGGCGTCCGGGTTTCGGGTCACATTCACCGCGGTGGTGATGCCGGCGCCGTCGAGTTTTGCGCCCGCATTGGGAGGAGCGGCGACCGCCACCCTGGTCTCCGCACCCGGCTGCCCGATGGCCCAGAACGAGAACGCGGTGATGACGCAGGCCGCGAACAGGCCGAAGACGAGGAGGCGTTTGAGACGAAGCACCGACTAATCAAACCATCCGGCGCGGACAGCCGGGGACGGTGACGGGCAGGCACCCGCCGCCGCCGGGTTAGCAGCCGGCGGCGGCCCTGCCACTTTCAGGTTACAACCGCACCCGGGGCTTGCCGCAAGGCCCCTGCTGGCCCGGAGAATGAGTGGGCGCGGCGCGGTCCGCGCACCCGGAGAGAGGGGCACCAGGTGGAGCAGCACACCTACGACGTGATCATCTGCGGCGGCGGGCCCACGGGGATGATGCTGGCCGGTGAGCTGCGGCTCCAGGATGTGGACGTGCTGGTCGTGGAGAAAGCGGAACAGCCGGAGAATGCGGTCCGCTCGCTGGGTCTGCACGTGCGGAGCATTGAGATCATGGACCAGCGCGGACTGCTGGACCGCTTCCTGGCGCATGGCCGGCAGTATCCCGGCGGGGTGGGCCGCTTCGCCGGGATCGACGCCGGTCCGGTGGACTTGGACACCGCCCACGGCTACATCCTCGGCATCCCCCAACCCGTCACGGACAGTCTCCTGGCCGGCCGCGCGGCCGAGCTCGGAGCCGGGATCCGCCGGGGCTGCGAGGTCGCTGGAGTCAGCCAGGACCGGGAGGGTGTGACGGTGCAGCTCGGCGACGGGACGACGCTCCGGTCGCGCTGGATGGTCGGCTGCGACGGCGGACGCAGCCTTGTCCGCCGGCTGCTCGGCATCGACTTTCCCGGCGAGCCGGCGGCCACCGAGTGGCTCCTCGGCGAGGTCGAGGTGACCATGCCGGCTGCCGAGCTGGCAGAGGTCGCGGAACGGGTACGCAGGACGCATCAGGGTTTTGGCATCGGCCCGGCAGGCAACGGCCTGTTCCGCGCCGTCGTGCCCGCCGCGGCTGTAGCCGGAGACCGCTCCTCACCACCGACGCTGGAGGAACTCCGGACACGGTTGCGGGCGTACGCCGGCACGGACTTCGGCGCCCACTCGCCACGCTGGCTGTCCCGGTTCGGCGACGCCACCCGCCTGGCCGGGAAGTATCGTGACGGCCGGGTGTTCCTCGCCGGCGACGCGGCGCATGTCCACCCGCCGCTGGGCGGTCAAGGCCTGAACCTCGGCATCCAGGACGCTTTCAACCTGGGCTGGAAGCTCGCCGCCGCGGTCAACGGGTGGGCACCGGAGGGACTGCTGGCGAGCTACCAAACCGAACGTCGCCCGGTGGCCGAGGATGTACTGACCCTCACCCGCGCCCAGAGCGAACTGATCTCGCCGGAGGCCGGGCCCCGGGCCGTACGGCGGCTGCTGACCGAGCTGATGCAGTTCGAGGACGTCCGCCGCCTGCTCGCCGGAAAGGTCGCCGGCACCGGGATCCGCTATGACGTCGGAGCCGGGGCGGGGATGGGGCTGCCGGGGACCCGGCTCCGGGACCTTCCGCTCTCCGACGGTCGGCTGTACGAACGGATGCGGCAGGGACGCGGACTCCTGCTGGACCGAACGGGCGGGCTCTCGGTCACAGGCTGGGGCGACAGGATCGACCACCTTGTCGATGCCGGTGCCAAGTTGGACGCCCCGGCCGTCCTGCTGCGGCCCGACGGCTACGTCGCCTGGGCCGGCGGGGGCCAGGCAGACCTCCTCGAACACCTGCCGCGGTGGTTCGGGGCGCCCGTTGGTAGCGGGATCGGACGGGAGCGGACCGGCCCTGTTGCCGGACCGTAAGCCTTGTTAGCATGAGCGCGAGCCACCGTATTCGGCCATACCCATGCGTCCAACCAGCTAAGAGGAGTCCCTGCCATGGCTACCCGCCTCAACCCCTACCTGAGCTTCCGCGACAACGCCCGCGACGCCATGCAGTTCTACAAAGACGTCTTCGGCGGCGAACTGACGCTCAGCACCTTTGCCGACTTCCAGGCCAGCCAGGATCCGGCCGAAGACAATCTGGTGATGCACGCGCAGCTGGAATCCCCGTCCGGGCTGACTCTGATGGGATCTGACACTCCGGCCCGGATGGACTACACCCCCGGAAACACCTACAGCGTCTCCCTCAGCGGCGACGACGACGCCGAGTTGCGCGGCTACTGGGACAAGCTCTCCAAGGACGGCACCGTGACGATGCCGCTGGAGGTGGCGCCCTGGGGTGACGCTTTCGGGATGTGCAATGACAAGTTCGGCGTCGCCTGGCTGGTCAATATCGCCGGGCGCAAGGACTGAACGCGGCCGCCCGGATCTAGTCCGCCGGGAACTCGTCCATCCGGGGGCCGGTGCCGACGACGGCCGCCCGTTCCGGCTGGCCGGTGTGGGACGTCATCCCGCTACCCTATCGGCCCGGGCCACGCCTCAGACGGTGGGATAACCCGAGACGGCGCTGATCAGGGTCGAAACCTTGATGCTGACCAGGGCCACCGTCAGGGCGATCATTCCAAGCGTCGCCCACACGGGCGCCAGCCCGCGTCGGGGTGCCACCTCATGGACGATCACCGACCGGCCAATGACGTAC
>DASSXE010000033.1:0-9306 GCA_035704125.1 Arthrobacter sp. | reverse complement strand
CACCCCCACGCCGAAGGAAGTCCTGCGGCAGGCCAAGCTGGTGGGTCAGGCAATCTCGGCGAAGGTCCACCCGGAGGGCATGCCGTCGCTGCTCACCGGGCAGATGGCACTGCCCGCTTAGGCTTTGCCCCCGCCGGTTTCATTGCCGGTTTCGACCGCGGCCGCCGTGTCCGCGCCCACGTCCCCCTCGGTTTCCCCGTCGCCCGCCTGCAGCCGGCGCTTGGCTGTCAGGCCCAGCGCCACCAGGATGCCGATGGCCACGGCCACGAAGATCACGATGCTCCACGGGAACGGCTGGGAGGCATCCGGCACCGGAGTCGCGGTGATGGTGGTTCCCGGCTGGGCCGTGCCCATGGTGGGCACCGCGTTCGATCCCGCACCCGCCGTCGCGCCCGCCCCCGCGGCGGTCGCGGTGAAACCGAAGGTGCCCTCGATCGGGTGTCCATCCGAGCTCGCCACCCGCCACTGCACGCTGTACCGGCCTGCGGGCGCGCCGGCCTTGAGCTTCTGCGACGCGACGTTGTCCACGATCTGCACGGCACCGTCCGCCCAGTTGGCGCCCGCTACGTCGTTAACCTTGATCTGCGTGCCGATCGCCAGCGGGTGATTGCTCAGCGTGATTGACACCGCGTCGGGCGGGACGGGAACGGTGGTGTCCGCCGCCGGGCTGGTGGACTCCACGGCGTCGTGCGCGGAAGCAGGACCCGCGCCCAGCAGCGCCACCCCCAGCGCCGCCGCGACCAAGAGGAAGGCGGCGGACAGAATTCGGGCCAGAAAAGCCCCCGGGACGTGACGAAGAGAATGCATGGCTGGCCGGCTCCTAGTGTTGGCTTCCTTACAGACTAGGCGAATCTGGCAGGTGGGCGCCGTCACGCCTAATAGGATCTAGCTAACACCCTTTTCCCTCCCGGAGGACCAATGCTTAAGCAGGGCTCTGCACTCGACCGGTATTTCAAGATTTCCGAACGGGGGTCGAACTTTTCGCGCGAAATACGTGGCGGGTTCGCCACGTTCTTCGCCATGAGTTACATCGTGGTCCTGAACCCGCTGATCCTCTCGGGCGCGGATTCATCCGGCGGTACGCTCGGCTTCCCAGCCGTCGCCGCGGTCACCGCGTTCGTGGCCGGCATCCTGACCATTCTGATGGGCGCCTGGGCCAAGCACCCGTTCGCGCTGGCCACCGGACTCGGCGTCAACGCCTTCGTGGCCGTCACCGTCGCCACCAATCCGGGCCTGACCTGGCCGGACATGATGGGCCTGGTGGTCCTCTCCGGCGTCACCATGCTGATCCTGGTGCTGACCGGTTTCCGGACCGCGGTCTTCAAGGCTGTCCCGGAAGGCCTCAAGACCGCCATCGTGGTCGGCATCGGCCTGTTCATCGCGCTGATCGGCCTGGTCAACGCCGGCTTCGTCCGCCGCATCCCCGACGTCGCCGGAACCACCGGGCCCGTGGGCCTGGGCTTCGACGGCAAACTGCTCGGCTGGCCCACCCTGGTCTTCGTCGTCGGTCTGGTCCTGACCATCGCCCTGGTGGTCCGCAAGGTCAAGGGCGCCATCCTGATCGGCATCATCACCTCCACGGTCCTCTCGGTGATCCTGGAATTCACCCTCCACATCGGCCCCAGCTTCGACGGCAAGACCCACAACCCGCAGGGCTGGTCCCTGGTGGCCCCGAAGTTCTCCGAATGGACCGCCCCGGACCTGTCCCTGATCGGCAAGGCCAACCCGTTCGGCGCCTTTGAGCACCTGGGCGTCGTGGCCGCGACCCTGCTGGCCTTCGTGATCCTGCTGAGCATCTTCTTCGACGCCATGGGCACCATGGTGGGCCTGGCCACCGAGGCCGGCACCATCGACAAGGACGGCAACATCCCCAACGTGGACCGCGTGCTGCAGGTAGACGCCCTCGGCGCGATCATCGGCGGCGGCGCCTCAGTCTCCTCCAACCAGATCTACGTCGAATCCGGTGCCGGCATCGGCGAGGGCGCCCGGACCGGACTGGCATCGATCGTCACCGGCCTGCTGTTCCTCGTGGCCATGTTCTTCACCCCGCTGATCAACCTCGTGCCGTTCGAGGCCGTCGCTCCGGCGCTCGTCGTCGTCGGCTTCATGATGGTCTCCCAGGTCGGC
Organism: Arthrobacter sp.; assembly: GCA_035704125.1. Taxonomy (GTDB): domain Bacteria; phylum Actinomycetota; class Actinomycetes; order Actinomycetales; family Micrococcaceae; genus Arthrobacter. The sequence continues at coordinate 7,179 of DASSXE010000033.1, read as the reverse complement.
AAGATCGACTGGCAGGACTGGGGCATCGCGATCCCGGCGTTCCTGACCTTCACGCTGATGCCGTTTACCTACTCGATAGCCAACGGTCTTGGTGCCGGCTTCATCTCCTTCGTCCTGATCCGCCTCGTCCAGGGCCGCGCCCGCGAGATCCACCCGCTGATGTGGGCCGTGGCCGCCGCATTCCTGCTCTTCTTCGGGATCGGCCCGATCGAGGCTGCGCTGGGCATCCACTAGGATCTCCGCAGCAACCGCACCCGGAGGGCTTCCCGGCGCAGTGTTTTCCATTAACACCGCGCCGGGAAGCCCTTCGCTGTTTAACCCGGGTTTCCGGGATTCCGGACACCCCGACGGCGGCGCGGCTGGTTTTCCGCCGCCGGCTGCGGTGAGCTAGGGGCATGCCTCCGGTTTACCCCTCCCCCGACGTCCCGCCGCAGCCCTGGACGGGACGGTTCGACGGCGATGGCGCCGACCACCGCCGCTGGTGGCAGGCGGTCACCCCGTACGCCCCGGGTCACCCACAGCCGGACGGCCCCGTCCCCGCCAGCCCCGTCCCCGCCGGAAACGCCCGGCCCGCCGTCCTCCTCGGCTTCGGCAGCGACGCCGGCGTCCGGCGCAACAAGGGACGGCCCGGGGCCGCCGCCGCACCGGCCGCCATCCGCGCCGCCCTGGGCCCGCTGGCGTTCCACCTGGACCGGCCCGTCCACGACGCCGGCGACGTTACCGTCACCGGCGACGCCCTGGAGGACGGACAGGCGCGGGCCGGCCGGATGATCGGGGGCCTGCTCGACGGCGGAGCCCTGCCCGTAGTCCTGGGCGGCGGGCATGAGACGGCGTACGCAAGCTACCTGGGCGTGGCCGGGTCCGCCGCCGTCCGCGGCGGCCTCCGGGTGGGGGTGCTGAACCTCGACGCACACTTCGACCTGCGGGACGAGCCCGTCCCCAGCTCCGGCACCCCATTCCTGCAGATGGCCCGGGCGGAGGCCGCCGCGGGGCGCACCCTGGAGTACGCCGTCGTCGGGATCTCGGAGCCGAACAACACCGCGGCACTGTTCCGGACCGCCGGGACCCTCGGCGTGGACTACCTTCTCGACGAGGACTGCTCCGCGGAGAACGCAGCGGCCTTCGTGGCCGGCTTCCTGGGCCGGGTGGATGCGCTGTACCTGACGATCGACCTGGATGTACTGCCGGCGTCGGTGGCGCCGGGCGTCAGCGCGCCAGCGGCCTACGGCGTCCCGCTGCCGGTGATTGCGGCCGTCTGCCGGCAGGTGGCGGCGAGCGGGAAGCTGTTGCATGTGGACGTGGCGGAGCTCAATCCCGGGTTCGACGTCGACGCCCGCACCGCCAAGGTCGCGGCGCGCCTGATCACCACCCTGCTGCGTTAGGCCTGTAGCGTCTGCCCGCGGGATCCGCGGCCCCAGCCAGGGAACCCGTGGAGGCCGGGAGCCTTAGATGGGCGTGTGCGGGGCCTGGTCCTCGTCGCCGTGAACCTCGATCGCGCGGCGCTGCCGCAGCCGGTCCAGGCGGTTCATCACCGGCGCCGTCGTGGCTCCGTGCAGGATGATCGACATGGCCACCACCAGGCCGACGAAGGCCCAGAGCTCCTTGGCCTGCGCCGCGAAGTTGCCGTGGGCCAGGGCAAAGGCCAGATAGTAGAGCGAACCGATGCCGCGGATGCCGAAGAAGGAGATGGCGATCCGCTCCCGCGGCCCGGTCTTGCCCCGGGCCAGCCCCAGCCAGCCTGCCAGCGGCCGCACCAGCAGCAGGAACGCCAGGGCCACCAGCACCTCCGTCCAGCCGATGCCGGCCAGCAGCCCGCGGGCGATCGCGCCGCCCAGCAGGACCAGGATGACGACCGTCAGCAGCCGTTCCAGCTGCTCCACGTAGGAGTGCATCACCCGGTGGAACCCGTGCGTTCGTTCGGCCGCCCGGATGGTGACGGCGCAGACGAACACCGCCACAAACCCGTAGCCGTCGAGCATCTGGGTCACGCCGTAGGCCAGGAAGGTTGCTGCCAGCGCCACGAAGCCCTCAGAGTGGTCGGAGAGCCTGATGGTCTCGTGCCGCGCGTTGAAGAACAGCCGGCCCAGCAGCTTGCCGGTCCCGATGCCCAGGACGACGCCGATCGCGATCCGCCAGAGCAGGTCCACGGCGAGGAAGTGGCCCAGCCAGGCGGAGGGCGCGGCACCCACGAAGCTGATGGCGATGGCCAGGTAAACGAACGGGAAGGCCAGGCCGTCGTTCAGGCCCGCCTCGGACGTCAGGCCGAACCGGATTTCGTCTTCCCGCTCGGTGCCCTCGTCCTCGTCGGCGGGCTCCCCTACCTGCACTTCGGAGGCCAGGACGGGGTCGGTGGGGGCCAGGGCCGCGGCCACCAGGAGCGCGGCACCCAGCCCCAGGCCCAGGAACCAGAGCCCCAGCAGGGTCAGGCCCACGATGCACAGCGGCATGGCCAGGCCCAGCATCCGCCAGGTGGTGGACCATTGCTTGCGGCCCAGGGGGCGGTCCAGCGCCAGGCCCGCGCCCATCAGCGAGATGATGACGCAGACCTCGGTCAGGTGCGCGACGAATTCCCCGTGCTGCAGCGGATCGGGGGAGGGCAGCGACGGCATGAGGGTGAAGGCCAGCATGCCCGCGCCGAGGAAGACGATGGGCATGGACAGCGGCGCCTTGCGCAGCAGTTTCGGCAGGATCGCCGCGATGAAGACGGCGATCCCGGCCGCGGTGAAAACCACGCTGGAAGCTTCAAACATGCGCATGCCCTCCTGTAGAAACCGGATTGCGGGCCTGGAATGGGTGGGGCGCCGTTCCGGATGGAACGGCGCCCTCGCCTCAATAGTTATACCGCCACTTGCACACTACCGGCTCCCGGCGGGGAAGCCACGCCCCGCAGATTAGAATAGAGGGCGGCCAACCGGCCAGATTCTAGGAAAGACCAGTCAATGAACACACACACCATGCAGACCACGGGTCCTGATGCCACGTCCATCAAGCTCTCGTTTGCCAGCGCCCAAGATGTCCACCACGGTCTCGAAAATGCCGTCAATACCCTGATCGCCTCGGCCGCCGTGGAACGGCGCTGCGGCATCCGGGTGACCCGCCACGAACCGGGCGCCTACACCGTGTCGCTTGACGACACCGTGCCCTTCGGCGAGACCCATGAGGTCATTGCGGCCTAGACTTCAGGCCGCTATTCGCGCAGGCAAAGGCCGGTGAGGAGACTTCCTCACCGGCCTTTGCCTGTTCCGGACCGTGGCTATCCGGGGGAGCCTAGCCCCGGCGGACCTCGACGCCGTCGGACTTCAAGAACAGCTGCGCCTCCGCCGGGGTCGGCGGCACCAGCCAGAGCACGTTCCCGCTGTCTGAGACTTCTTCCACGGTCCCGGCCGCGAGGAGTTGTGCGTGCTTGTGGATTTCCACCCGGTCGCCGGCACTGAGGCTCCGCCAATCGGAAACCGTGGCCGCGAACGCTGTGCGCCTGGACAGGACCGTCCCGCGTGCTTTCATGAACTTCTACCCCTTTGTAGATTTTTCTGCTTTGTACTTTTCGGCCACAACATCATTGGTGTGGCGCTGATCATATATTTACTACAGTTCGTGCAGCCCTGCCGGGGCGGGCGCCGGACATTTCGAGGGTCCCCCGAATTGTCCGGACGCGCCGCATTTTCTTTGCCCTCAGGCCAGATTTCCGACGGCGGATTCGGCGGCGTTCCGGACAGCTCCGGAGGCCACCAGCCGGTCCGCGGCCTCCAGTTCCGGCGAGAGGAACCGGTCCGTTCCCGGACCATCGACGACATCGCGCAGCACCGCGATGACGGCCGCTCCGGCCGGTCCCGGTGTCAGTTCGCCACCGGAGAGCTGGGTCCGCATGTCCAGGGCCCGGGCCGAGGTCACCAGTTCAATGGCCAGCACCCGGCGAAGGTTCTCCACCGCGCGCCGGAGCTTCCGGGCTGCATGCCAGCCCATCGAGACGTGGTCCTCCTGCATCGCAGAGCTCGGGATGGAGTCCACGGACGCCGGCACGGCCAACCGCTTGTTGTCCGAGACCAGCCCGGCCTGGGTGTACTGGGCGATCATCAGGCCCGAGTCAACGCCGGGATCCGCGGCCAGGAAGGCCGGCAGCCCGTGCGACCGGGCCGGGTCAAGCATCCGGTCGGTGCGGCGTTCGGCGATGGAGCTCAGGTCCGCGACGGCGATCGCGAGGTAGTCCAGCACGTAGGCCACCGGGGCGCCGTGGAAGTTGCCGTTGGAGCTGACCCGGCCGTCCGGCAGGACCACGGGGTTATCGATCGCGGCCGCCAGTTCGCGGGAGGCCACCAGCGCGGCGTGGTCCACCGTGTCGCGGACGGCGCCGGCCACCTGCGGGGCACAGCGCAGCGAGTAGGCGTCCTGGACCTTGGTGTCGTTGATCCGGTGCGAGGCCACGATCGGGGAGTTGGACAGCACCCGAAGCATGTTGTCCGCGGACGCGGCCTGGCCCGGATGCGGCCGGAGCGCGGCGTGCAGCTCGGGCAGGAACACCTGGTCCGTGCCCAGCAGCGCCTCGACGCTGAGCGCGGCGGTGATATCCGCCGTCGTCAGCAGCTGGCGGAGGTCCGCGATGGCCATCAGCAGCATGCCCAGCATGCCCTCGGTGCCGTTAACCAGGGCCAGGCCCTCCTTTTCGGCCAGCGTCACCGGCTCGATGCCATGCGCAGCGAGGAGCTCGGCCACCGGGCGGCCGTCCTTGGCACCGTTTTTTCCTCCATAGAGTTGACCGTCGGGACCGGTCGCCTCGCCCTCGCCCATCAGGACCAGGGCGCAATGCGAGAGCGGAGCGAGGTCCCCGGAGCAGCCGAGGGAGCCGAACTCGCGGACCACGGGGGTGATGCCCGCGTTCAGGACGTCCACCATGGTCTGCAGCACCACCGGCCGGACGCCGGTGCGGCCGGAGGCCAGGGTCTTGGCGCGCAGGAACATGATGCCGCGGACCACCTCGCGTTCCACGGCCGGCCCCATGCCGGCGGCGTGGGACCGGATCAGGGACTTCTGCAACTGGGTGCGCAGTTCGCTGGGGATGTGCCGGTTGGCGAGGGCGCCGAACCCTGTGGAGATGCCGTACGCCGGGGTGTCGCTGTGGGCGAGGCTGTCGATGTGGGCGCGCACCTTGGCGACGGTGTCCAGCGCGTCCTGGGCGATGGTCACCTGCGCGTCGTGGCGGGCGGCGGCGACGACGTCCTCCGGGGTGACGCCGCTGGAGCCGAGGTTGACGGTGAGCGGAGCTTGTGTTGTCAGTGTCATGATTCCTACTTCTTTACTTCTACAGAATCCGCGGATTCCGTCATGGGGATGCGGACGCCGCGTTCCTTGGCGACCTCGACGGCGCGCTCGTAGCCGGCGTCGGCGTGGCGGATGACGCCCATGCCGGGGTCGTTGGTGAGCAGGCGCTCGAGCTTCTGCGCGGCGAGGTCGGTGCCGTCGGCGACGGAGACCTGGCCGGCATGGATGGACCGGCCGATGCCGACGCCGCCGCCGTGGTGGATGGAGACCCAAGTGGCACCGGAGGCGGTGTTGAGCAGGGCGTTGAGCAGCGGCCAGTCGGCGATCGCGTCGGAGCCGTCGGCCATGGCCTCGGTCTCGCGGTACGGGGTGGCGACGGAGCCGTAGTCGAGGTGGTCGCGGCCGATCACGATGGGCGCCTTGACCTTGCCCTCCCTGACTAGCTGGTTGAACAGCAGGCCGGCCTTGGCACGGTCGCCGTAGCCCAGCCAGCAGATGCGGGCCGGCAGGCCCTCGAACTCGACGCGTTCCTGCGCGGCGTCGATCCAGCGGTGCAGGTGCTTGTTCTCGGGGAAGAGCTCCTTGATCGCCGCATCCGTGACGGCAATGTCCTCGGGATCTCCGGAGAGCGCCACCCAGCGGAACGGGCCGAGGCCCTCGCAGAACAGCGGGCGGATGTAGGCCGGGACGAAGCCGGGGAATTCGAACGCTCGGTTGTAGCCGCCCTTGCGGGCCTCGTCGCGGATGGAGTTGCCGTAGTCGAAGACCTCGGCGCCGGCGTCCTGGAACTCGACCATGGCCTGGACGTGCTTGGCCATCGAGGCCCTGGCCTTTTTGGTGAAGCCTTCGGGATCGGCGGCGGCCTCGCGGTGCCATTCCTCGACGGTGATGCCCTCGGGCAGGTAGCTCAGCGGGTCGTGGGCGGAGGTCTGGTCGGTGACGATGTCCACGGTGAGTTCGCCGGCGTTGTGGCGGCGCAGGATTTCGGGGAAGACCTCGGCGGCGTTGCCGACGTAGCCGACGGACCAGCCGCGGCGCTCTTCCTTGGCTGCCAGCACCTTGGCGATCGCGGCGTCGAGGTCGGTTTCCACCTCGTCGAGGTAACGCTTGCCGGCGCGGCGGCGCAGGTGGCTTTCGTCGACGTCGACGATCAGGCAGGCGCCGTCGTTCAGGGTGACGGCGAGCGGCTGGGCGCCGCCCATGCCGCCGCAGCCGCCGGTGAGGGTCAGCGTGCCGGCGAGCGTGCCGTCCTCGTCCCCGGTGAGCTTGCGGGCGATCGCGGCGAAGGTTTCGAAGGTGCCCTGCAGGATGCCCTGGGTGCCGATGTAGATCCAGGACCCGGCGGTCATCTGGCCGTACATCATCAGGCCCTCGGCCTCGAGCCGGCGGAATTCGGGCCAGGTCGCCCAGTCGCCAACGAGGTTGGAGTTGGCCAGCAGCACGCGCGGAGCCCACTCGTTGGTGCGGAAGACGCCCACCGGCTTGCCGGACTGGACCAGCAGGGTCTCGTCCTTTTCCATGGTTTCCAGGGTGCGGGTGATGGCGTCGAACGCGGCCCAGGAGCGGACGGCGCGGCCGGTGCCGCCGTAGACCACGAGGTCGTCCGGGCGTTCGGCCACCTCGGGGTCCAGGTTGTTCATCAGCATGCGCAGCGGGGCCTCGGTCTGCCAGCTCTTGGCGGTGAGCTCGGTGCCGCGGGCTGCTTTGACCGGGCGGGCACCGGTGGTGAAATCGGCGGGTGCCATGGGGGCTCCTTCGTTCTCTGGGTGGATCCGGGGAAGAGGTTCTGTATCAACTAAAGCCTGCCGGGAGTCCCGGAAACAGGGGGTTCGGGCGGGTGCTGTCCGGGATGCCAGACCCAACCGGCTCGCAATAGCTGACGCCTCGAGGCGGCTGAACGACGCCTACTGCGAGCCAGTCGGG
>DASSXE010000162.1:0-5762 GCA_035704125.1 Arthrobacter sp. | reverse complement strand
CGGGCAGAAGGGGACCGGCCGCTGGACCGTCATCTCCGCGCTCGAACTGGGTTCTCTGGTGTCCGGCATTGCCGAGTCGGTCTTCGCCCGGGCCCTGTCCTCCCAGGCCGGACAGCGCAAGCTGGCCCAGGAGCTGCTCGCCGGCGGTGAGGCCGCCGTCGAGGTCCCCGAGACCTTCGTCGAGGACGTCCGCCAGGCCCTTTACGCCTCCAAGCTGGTCTCCTACGCCCAGGGGCTGGACATGCTCACCTCCGCGGCCAAGGAGTACGGCTGGGACCTGAAGCTGGACGAGATTGCCTCGCTGTGGCGCGGCGGCTGCATCATCCGCGCCGAACTGCTCAAGGACATCACCAAGGCGTACGCCGCGGACCAGAAGCCGGCCAACCTGTTGTTCGCCCCGGCCTTCACCAAGGCGATCGCTGACGTCCTGCCTGCCTGGCGCCGCGTGGTGGCCACCGCCGTCCAGCTCGGCATCCCCGTGCCGGTGTTCTCCTCCTCACTGGCTTACTACGACGGTCTGCGCCGCAAGCGCCTCCCGGCCGCCGTAATCCAGGGCCAACGGGACCTCTTCGGCGCCCACACCTATGGCCGCGTCGACAGGGAAGGTACCTTCCACACCCTCTGGGGCGAGGACAAGTCCGAGATCGAGGCCGTGGACACCCACTAGGTCCGCCAACGGAGGACGCCCCCCGGCCCGATGGGCCAGGGGGCGTCCGTGGTGCTGCCGGGGGAGTCCGGCCTAGATCCGGTACTCGATCAGGTATTCGGCCGGGTCGACAGCCTTCTTGGTCTCACGTTGGGCGTCGCGGTGCCGCCAGGTCGCGGGGACTCCGGTCAGGATGGATTCGGCCGGAGCGTCCTTCACCACGACGGCGTTGGCCCCGATGGCGCTGTCCCGTCCGATGGTGATGGGGCCCAGGACCTTGGCCCCGGCGCCAATCACGACGCGGTCCTCGATGGTGGGGTGCCGCTTAATTTTCGCCAGCGAGCGTCCGCCCAGGGTCACGCCGTGATAGATCATCACATCCTCGCCGATTTCGGCCGTTTCGCCGATCACCACGCCCATGCCGTGGTCAATGAAGAAGCGCCGCCCGATCGTCGCGCCGGGGTGGATCTCGATGCCGGTCATGAACCGGGCCAGCTGTGAGACCAGCCGGGCCGGGAACCGCAGCGACGGGTTCTGCCACAGCCGGTGCGTGAGCCGGTGGGCCCAGATCGCGTGCAGGCCCGAGTAGGCAAAGAAGTTCTCGAACGAGCCCCGCGCCGCCGGGTCGTGGGACCGGGCGGCGTCGAGGTCTTCCTTCAGTCGTGCAAAAAAGCTCACAAAGTTCTTTCTGTGAATCTAAGGGCGGCTGGTTCAGCCGCGGATGTCGTCGTAGAGCACGGTGGAGATGTACCGTTCGCCAAAGTCGCACACCACGGCAACGATCAGCTTACCGGCGTTCTCAGGGCGCTTGGCGAGCTCCAGCGCAGCCCAGACAATCGCGCCGGAGGAGATACCGCCGAGGATGCCTTCCTTGACGCCAAGGTCCCGGGCCACCCGGACGGAGTCTTCCAGCGTGGCGTCAATGACCTCGTCGTAGACGTTTGTATCCAGGATCTCGGGCACGAAGTTCGCGCCCAGGCCCTGGATCTTGTGCGGGCCGGGGGCCCCGCCGTTGAGGATGGCGGAATCCTTGGGCTCGACGGCGATGATCTGCACGTCGGGCTTGCGCTCCTTGAGGACCTGCCCCACGCCCGTGACCGTTCCGCCGGTGCCGACGCCGGCGACGAAGATGTCGACCTTGCCGTCGGTGTCCGCCCAGATCTCCTCCGCGGTGGTCTGGCGGTGGACCTCGGGGTTGGCCTCGTTGGCGAACTGCTGGGCCCAGATCGAATTCTCGGTGTTGGCGACGATTTCCTGTGCCTTCTCCACCGCGCCGCGCATGCCCTCGGACCCCGGGGTCAGCACAATCTCGGCGCCGTAGGCCCGCAGCATGACCCGGCGTTCGGTGGACATGGTCTCCGGCATGGTCAGGATGACTTTGTATCCGCGGGCCGCGCCGACCATGGCCAGGGCGATGCCGGTGTTGCCCGAGGTTCCCTCCACGATGGTCCCGCCGGGCTTGAGCGCCCCGGACTTCTCCGCGGCGTCGACGATGGCGACGCCGATCCGGTCCTTGACGCTGTTGGCCGGGTTGTAGAACTCCAGCTTTACCGCCACCGTGGCGTCCAGGCCCTCGGTCAGCCGGTTCAGGCGGACCAGCGGGGTGCCGCCGACAAGCTGGGTTACATCGTCATAGATTCGTGCCATGGGTAGAGGTGCCTATCTGTGAGGAGGGAATTCTAGGGTCAGCTTATTGAGGGCGCTTCAACCCCAGCTAAGCATTAAGCCATGCGGAGTAATATTTCCTGGCCTTCGCGAGCTTGGGGTTGATGATCACCTGGCAGTAGCCCTGCTCCGGGTATTTCGCAAAGTAATCCTGGTGGAAATCCTCGGCCACGTGGAAGACCGGAAGCCTACTCACCTCCGTGACGATCGGGTTCGCCCACAACTCCTGGTTGCGCTCGATGGCTTCCTCGAAGAGGATCTTTTCCTCGGTGGTCTCGTAAAACATGGAGGAGCGGTACTGGGTGCCTACGTCGTATCCCTGCCGGTTCAGGGTCGTCGGATCGTGCAGGGCAAAGAACATGTCCAGGATGACGTCCGCCGGGATGACGGCCTCGTCGAAGCTCACCGCCACCACCTCGGCGTGACCGGTGGTGCCCGAGCAGACCGAGTAGTAGTCGGGATTGCGGTCATGGCCGCCGGTGTAGCCCGACACCACCGAGCTGACGCCCTTGGTCTTCTGATAGACAGCGTCGAGGCACCAGAAGCAGCCTCCGCCGAGCACAAAAGTTCTCATGCTGATTTCGTTCATGCCGTTATCTCCCATGCCTTGTTCAATGGACGAAGGGCCCGGATCATTCCCGAACCCGGCAGGAGGCGCGGGTCCGGTGCCTTGCCGGGACTCCCGGCAGGGGTGGCCGGGACCGCGGATAGGGTAAAAATGAGGTTATGGAACCTGAGGACACCGAAGTTTCGGCCCGCCCCGGCGACGGCGACGGCGAGGCCCTGGCGGCCGACGCCCCGAACTCTCCAGCCGGCGGGGCCGTCGAACCGGATGCGGACGCCCACGGCGGGTCCGGCACGGAGCCTTCGGGCGATGCCGTGACGCTGGGCGCGATCCAGTTGGCCGTCGAGGAGCTCTGGCCCGAATCCCTGGCGGAAAACTGGGACGAGGTGGGGCTGGTCGCCGGTCATCCCTCCGCCGGGGTGACCAGGATCCTCTTCGCTGTCGATCCCACCCTGGACGTCATCGAGGAGGCCGTGGACTGGGGGGCGGAACTGCTCATCACCCACCACCCGTTGCTGCTGAAGGGGGTCACCTCTGTCGCGGCCAACACCCCAAAGGGCAGGGCAGTGCACCGGCTGATCGAGTCCGGCACCGCGTTGCTGACGGTACACACCAACGGGGACTCCGCCGTCGGCGGCGTCTCCGATGTCCTCGCGGACGCCCTGGGCCTGCAGGACGTGGCGCCCCTGACGCCGGCTGCCAACGGGCTGCCCGAAGAGGGGATCGGCCGGGTCGGAGACCTCGCCGAGGTCCAGACCCTCGGGGACTTCGCCGCCCGGGTCTTTGGCATCCTTCCCTCCGTTGCCGGCGGCGTGCGGGTCTCGGGTGACCGGGACGGTCTGGTGCGCCGCGTGGCGCTCTGCGGCGGTGCGGGGGATTCGCTCTTCGACGAGGTCCGCGCGAGCAACGCCGATGTCTACCTCACCGCGGACCTGCGCCACCACCCGGCGTCGGAAGCACGTGAAGCCGCGGTCAATGACCGGCCCTACCTGATCGACGTCTCGCACTTTGCCAGTGAATGGCTCTGGCTGCCCGCGGCGGCCGAAGCGCTCGGCAACGTCCTCGCCGACCAGGGCCACGAGGTCGAGATCCAGGTCAGCACCACCAACACCGATCCCTGGGACTTCATCCTGACTCCGGGCTAAGCCCGGCGTGCGGGGGCCCGGGAGAGCGCAGCGAGCCCGGGGAGCACGCTTGGCGCTAGAGTCTAGGGAGCGCCGGTCAGGTGCCCGGCACGGCCGGAAAGTGAACACTCGGAGGAAAACAGTGGCCAAGGCAGCACCGGCGGAACAGATGAAGTTGCTCGAACTGCAGGCACTCGACGCGAAACTGAAGTCCCTGTCCAACCGCCGCCGCAGCCTTGAAGGCGACTCCCGGATCACCGATCTTGAGGCCGCATTGGGCGTGGCCAACGGCGAACTTGGCGCGGCCAAGGTGGCCGTCCACGACGCCGAGCTCGACCTCAAGCGCGCCGAGGCCGACGTCGAACAGGTCGCCTCGCGGATCGAGCGTGACGAGGCCCGGCTCAACAGCGGCACGGGTCTGTCCAAGGACCTGGTCGCCCTGCAGCGCGACATTGCGTCGCTGAACAAGCGCCGTTCCGACCTGGAGGACGTCGAACTCGAGGTCCTGGAACGGCTTGACTCACTCCGCCTGCGCCAGGCCGCGCAGCAGCAAATCGTCGACGACATCCAGGGATCGTTCGGTGGTATCCGGGCCGAACTGGACGAGAAGCTCGCCGAAGTCGCCGCAGAACTGACCGTGGTACGCGGCCAGCGCGCAGAATTCGCCGCCGGACTGGACGAGGGGATGCTGGCGGTCTATGAGAAGACGCTCGCCAAGCGCGGCGTCGGCGCCGCCCGGCTGTTCCATGGCACGTCCGAGGGTTCCGGCATGCAGCTGAGCCCCGGGGATCTCGCCGAAATCAAGGCCGCCGCCGAGGACGACATCGTGTTCTGCCCGGACTCCGGCTGCATCCTGGTCCGCTCCGCCGAATGGGCCTGACCCCCAACTGACTGGCAGATCAGGCCGTTTGAGTGCTCTAAATGGCCTGATCTGCCAGCTAGTCGGGCAGGATGAGGTTGAGCGTGTGCGGCTTGCGGGCCGTGCCGTCAACCAGTTCCGCGGGCCATTTCTCCGCAGCGGCCTTCAGGAGTTGGGCCGGGGTTTGCGGGGCCTTGCCACGCCGGGACAGCAGATGCCGGGCCAGCTCTCCGCGGGTGTGCTTGGCGAAGTGGCTGACCACCTTCCGGACCCCGTTGACCTCGGTGAACACGTTCACGGCTACGGTTTGTTCCGGCGGCGGCGCCCAGGCCGCGGCATAAGTGCTGGAGCGGCAGTCCACCAGCAGCTCTCCGGCCGTCAACCCGGCCAGTGCGGCCGTGAGCTGCGGCTTCCAGAAGGAGGCCAGGCGTCCGACGTCGGGGAGTGCCGTGCCCATCGAAAGCCGGTACGCCGGCACGTGGTCGGCAAACCGGATGGCTCCCCAGAGCGCCGAAATCACCAGCACGCTCTGGTCCGCCTTCCGCCGTTGCGCCGCAGTCAGGGACCGGTAGTCCAGGGCATCGTAGAGGACGCCCGAGTACACCCGGTGGGCGGGGGCGGCGGGTTCGTCATGCAACCGGGTGTTGCGTTCGACGTCGGCCGCCAGCGAAGCACCGACGCCGAGCAACGCCAGAGCATCCTCGTGGGCGCTGACGGTGCCGAGGGCCTCGAGGACCTTCGCGCGGTAGGAATTGAGGGCCGGGAAGCTGAGCGCCTCCGGGTTGACGGCGTCGCCGCCGGATGCGGGGGTCTTACCCTCGGAGGGCGGCAACAGAATCAGCACCGTACGATCCTACCGGCGCAGGTCACGCAACTTTCGACGGCGGGGCAGGGACGGGCGCG